>JAJTBQ010000057.1 GCA_021286835.1 Thiomonas sp. | reverse complement strand
CACCCACGCTCGCCGCGCGATCATGGGGCCACGCCGCTGATCCACGCCTTGCGGATCAGCCGTCCACATTGCGCCGAGGCGTAGCCGTCGTTATTGCCTCCGCTGTCGCGTCTGGCCAGGATGCCGTACCAGGTCTTGCTCGCATCGATCCAGGGATAGAAGCCGAAGGCGCCGGCGCTGCTGAACGCGCCGTCGCCCACAGTGGGGTCGCTTTCCACCCAGTGACCGAGCGAGTAAGTCCAGCTCTCGGACTGCGGAATGGGGGTGTTGAGCGCGGAGGGGCAGGTGGCCGGGTTGGTGCAGACTGCGTCTTCGCCCAGCATCGTTCCCATCTGCAATGGCCCGCCCAGCATCTTGCGCAGAAACACGGCATAGGCGGCGGGTGTGGTGACCACACCTCCGGCGAGCTGCGGCTGGCTGTACGCCAGAGGCACATCGCTGCCGAGCTGCGACATGATCTCGCTGGCCAGAGCGGCGTTGTCGAGCGGCCCCAGCCCGATGCGGTCGGCATGCTGTTCCATATGCCCGCCACCGTAAGAAAAATAGCCCACCGCATTGGGCGAGAGCACACCGTTGTTCAGGTAGTTGGCGCACGCATCGACGGTCTGCCCCGGCAGGCAGGTGCCGAAGCTGATGTAGCCGCTGGTGAAATGCAGAAAGGACACGTCGGAAGCGCTGAGCTGGCCGCCCTGTTTCTGCACCACATAGGCGGCATAGATCCATTTCGAGGCCGAGGCAATGCTCATCACGCTGGAGGCGGTGTAGACCGGCGTGTTGCCGTCACTCGGTGCATTGACCGAGCCCGAAGCCAGTGCCTGGCTGGCGTTGCCGATTTCCCAGTAGAACGGCTGCACCGCGGTGCAGTAGGCGTTGCCCTGCGCAGTGGCCGTCGCGGCAGCCGTGCGCTGGGCCATGCTGGGGTTGGACGGGCTGCTGGCGGGCGGAGCCGGTGACGAGCCACCTCCGCCGCCGCCACAACCGGCGAGCACCAAGAGCGTGATCAAGGCGATGGGCATGCGCATGGCAGATCCTTTCATCAGCCCGCGTATCGGCGGACGGGATGCGGGCGCGCGGGATTGCGCGCGATGGAGTCGTCAACGCAGACGCGCCGGGAACGCCGACAGGGCCATACCGACGCTCAGGGCGAGCGCGGGCTGCGCGCCCCAAAAATGGCCGATCCCACCCGGACGAGGGTGGCGCCTTCCAGGATGGCGGCTTCGAGATCGGCGCTCATGCCCATGGACAGGGTGTCGAGCGCCAGTCCGCGCTCGGCGGCGATGGCGTCGCGCAGCAGGCGCAGACGGGCGAACGGTTCGCGCTGGGCGGCGGTCCCGGTTCTCGCTTCGGGAATGCACATGAGGCCGCGCAGGCGCAGCCTGGGCTGGGCGGCCACCGCCGCCGCCAGGGCCCCGGCGTCTTCCGCGCGGACCCCGCTCTTGGTGGCTTCGCCGTCCACATTGACCTGGATGCAGACCTGCAGCGGCGGCCGATCTGCCGGTCGCTGATCGTTCAGTCGCTGGGCCAGTTTCAGCCGGTCGATGCTGTGCACCCAGTCGAAATGCGCGGCGATGTCTCGGGTCTTGTTGCTCTGCAGGGGGCCGATGAAGTGCCACTGCAGCGCCGGCCAGTCCGGGCGCAGCGCGGCGATCTTGTCCACCGCTTCCTGTACATAGTTCTCGCCGAAATCGGTCTGTCCGAGTGATGCGGCATGGGCGACGTCATGCGCGGGAAAGGTCTTGGACACGGCCAGCAGGGTGACGGACCGCGGGTCGCGTCCGGCGGCTGCTGCGGCCTGTTCGATGCGCTGGCGCACCATGGCCAGAGAGTGTTCGAGCGACATGCGTGTGGAAAACGGGGGTCGATACAACACATCGGCGCAGGCCAGGCCGGCGAATTGCGGGAATCCGATGTTCTGACCTTAAGATAGCCGAATCGCTGACGCACCGTCACGCACAAGCTTGCTCGGGGGAGACATCGCTTGGACATTACGCAACTGCTCGCTTTCAGCGTCAAGAACGACGCATCCGATCTGCATCTGTCGGCCGGTCTGCCGCCCATGATCCGCGTGCACGGCGACGTGCGGCGCATCAACGTCGAACCGTTGGACCACAAGGCGGTGCACGCCATGGTGTACGACATCATGAGCGACTCGCAGCGCAAGCACTACGAGGAGTTCCTCGAGGTCGATTTCTCCTTCGAGGTGCCGCAGCTGGCGCGTTTCCGGGTCAATGCCTTCAACCAGGCGCGCGGTGCCGGCGCGGTATTCCGCACCATTCCGAGCAAGGTGCTCACGCTCGACGATCTCAACGCGCCGAAGATCTTCGCCGATCTGGCGCTCAAGCCGAGGGGACTGGTGTTGGTCACCGGGCCCACGGGCTCGGGCAAGTCGACCACCCTGGCGGCGATGATCAATCACTACAACGAGACCGAGTACGGTCACATTCTCACCATCGAAGACCCCATCGAGTTCGTGCACCAGTCCCGCAAGGCGCTGATCAACCAGCGCGAGGTCGGGCCGCACACCCTGAGCTTTTCCAACGCCCTGCGTTCGGCGCTGCGCGAAGACCCGGATGCGATTCTGGTGGGCGAAATGCGCGACCTCGAAACCATCCGACTGGCGCTGACCGCGTCCGAAACCGGACACCTGGTGTTCGCCACCCTGCATACCTCGTCCGCGCCCAAGACCATCGACCGCATCGTCGACGTGTTCCCGGCCGAAGAAAAGGAAATGGTGCGCGCCATGCTGTCGGAAGCTCTGGTCGGCGTGATCTCGCAGACGTTGTGCAAGAAAAAGGACGGTTCCGGACGGGTGGCGGCGCACGAAATCATGATCGGCACGCCGGCCATCCGCAATCTGATCCGCGAAAACAAGATCGCGCAGATGTATTCCATGATCCAGACGAGCCAGTCCTACGGCATGCAGACGCTCGACCAGAACCTGGCCGATCTGGTCAAGCGCAACGTGATCTCCGCCACCGAGGCGCGCACCAAGGCCAAGCAGCCCGAGAATTTCCCGGGGGCCTGATCGCGCGATCAGGCCCGCGACATCGGCACAAACACACACTTCCCTATTCATCGTTCCCAGCAGGCCATGAAACTATTCGACAAGCTCCGAGCCAGTTCGCGCAAAGACGGGGTGGATGACGCGCCCGAATCCCAGTTCTTCACCACCGGTTTCCACGACGCGGAAGTCTCCAGTCTGGACAGCGTGGTCGACTGGTCGCAGCGATCGGCGGAGATCGGCGCCACCAAGCTGTCGCGCAGCAGCGGCGGTCAGCGCCTGCTCGAACTCTGGCAGCAGGACAAGTACATGGCCGGCCTGACGCCCGCCGATCTGGAGCGTTGCGTCAAGTACTTTCACTTCTACACCGTCAAGGCCAATGCTGATCTGATCGCGCAGGGCGAAACGGGCAGCTTCATGGTCGTTCTGCTGCGCGGGGCGGTCGCGGTCGATCGCATGCAGCCCTGGGGCGACCGGCTGCGTCTTACCGAGGTTCGCGCAGGCAGTCTGTTGGGCGAGATGTCGCTGGTCGATGCGGCGCCGCGCTGGTCTTACTGCACCACGTTGACCGACAGCGAGATCGCCGTGCTCGAAGCCAGCGATCTCGACCGCATGATCGCGCAGGATCCGGCAGCGGCCTGCCGTCTCATCGGCTCGCTGGCGCGCCGTTTGTCGCTGCGGCTGCGCAAGCTCAGCGCGCGCGTTGCCGCAACGTCGCCAGGCGGCTGAGCCAAGGCTCGAGCCGTGAATCAAGGCATGCAAGAAACCGACAAGCGCTGGGGGGCGTATGGATCGTGATCAGGCTTCCAAATTCATCAACGACCTGCTCAAGCTGATGATCAGCCGCGGCGGCTCGGATCTGTTCCTCACCGCCGATTTTCCGCCGGCGATCAAGGTCGATGGGGCGGTGTCCAAGCTGTCGTCGCAGGCGCTCAGCAGCCAGCACACGCTGGCGCTGGCGCGGTCGATCATGAACGACAAGCAGTCGGCCGAATTCGAGCGCACCAAAGAGTGCAATTTCGCCATCTCGCCTGCCGGGCTCACCCGCTTTCGCTGCAACGCCTTCATCCAGCAGGGCAAGGTGGGCATCGTGCTGCGGCAGATCCCCCAGGAACTGCCCTCGATCGACGGCCTGGAATTGCCGCCGGTGCTCAAGACGCTGGCGATGCACAAGCGCGGACTCATCATCTTTGTCGGCGCCACGGGTTCGGGCAAATCGACCTCGATGGCCGCCATGCTCGATTTCCGCAACGAGAACTCCTACGGCCACATCATCACGGTGGAAGACCCGATCGAGTTCGTGCATCCGCACAAGAACTGCATCGTGACCCAGCGCGAAGTGGGGCTCGATACCGACACCTGGGAGGCGGCGCTCAAGAACACCCTGCGACAGGCCCCGGACGTCATTCTGATGGGCGAGATCCGCGACCGCGAGACCATGGAGCATGCCGTGGTGTTCTCCGAGACCGGCCATCTGGTGCTGGCCACGCTGCACGCCAACAATGCCAACCAGGCGCTCGATCGCATCATCAATTTCTTCCCTGAAGAGCGACGATCGCAACTGCTGATGGATCTGTCGCTCAATCTGCGCGCCCTGGTGTCGCAGCGGCTTGTGCCTCTGCAGACCGGCAAGGGGCGGGTGGCAGCGGTGGAGATCATGATCAATTCGCCACTGATTGCCGATCAGATCTTCGAAGGCAAGCTCACCGAGATCAAGGACGTGATGCGGCGTTCCCGCGAACTGGGCATGCAGACCTTCGACCAGTCGCTGTTCGACCTGTTCGATGCCGAGAAGATCGGCTACGAAGACGCGCTGCGCAACGCCGATTCGGTCAACGACCTGCGTCTGCGCATCAAGCTCGACAGCAAACGGGCCCGCAACGCCGACATCGGCAGCGATACCGGGCATCTGGCCATCGTCTGAAGCACCGGGCGGTCAAGGCTGCGGCAGCACGCTCACGATCCACCCTTCGACGGGGTCGATGACGTCGGGCAGTCCATAGCCCTCGTGCCGTCTGAGGCAGGCCCAGGCTGCCTGCATCAGACACAGCGCGGCGTCCAGTGCATCACCTTGAGGGTCGAGCCGCATCTGTTGCCGTTGTTCGCCGGTGCACTGCAGGCGGACCCCCAGCGGATGACGGCCCGACTCCAAAGTCGCCAACAGCAGATCGCGCGCGCTTTCCCGCTCGGTCGTTTGCCTGGCGCGGTCATCGCTCTTGTAGCTGCGACGTCCCAGCACGGCACGGGCGGCGTGACCCGGATAAGCCTCGAGCGCCACGCGCTGCGGATCGCCGGCGTGTAGGCCCGGTAAGGTCACGTCGGCGTCGAGCAGGAGGGGTGCGGCGGCATGCAGCATCCAAGCCACCGGGGGGTTCACCCATTTCATCGACGGCGAAGATCCCGCGGGCCGGTCGCAGGCGCGGTGGGCGAACTTCGCGCCAGCAGGCCGGGCGGCGCAAAAATCGCGAAAGATCGCGCGCAGCTGCGTCCGGCTCTGACTGCGTAAATGCAGGATCAGACGCTCCCATGGCAGCGGAGCTTGGTCATCTCGATGGCCGGGCCAGCGCAGGGTATCGACCAGTTCACGCGGCAGACCGAAGGGCAGATCGAAGGCGCCGACCCACGGGCCGGGCGTGTTCAGCCACAGCCCGAATGACGCGAGCGTCTCGAGTCGGGTGAAGCCCTCGAGGGTGACGATGTCCGGCTGCTGCGCGGCCAGTCGGCCATGCGCGATCACGATGGGTTTGCGGCGGCTGGGCGCACTGCTGAAATCGACGCCGTGGAGCAAGACGTCGTGGCGCGTTCGGTTCATCCCTGCAGCACGGAAGGCGGCGGGGCGTCAGTTGCCGCCATGTGCCGCATCAGCAGGCCGCGCACCGGGGCAGGAAGTCCCAGCCGCGTGGCTTCATCGAGACCGAGCCACTGCCCCTTCGGCTCCGCGACACCGGGCTGGACCTGAAGATCGACCAGCAAGGGGAGGATGGTCAGCTCGAAATGGGTGAACGCATGACGAAACGTTGCCAGCTCCCTGTGGCCGATGATTCGTCCGAACCGCGCGGCGAACTGCAGCGCCTGCTCGGTGGCATCAAACTGCGGCAGGCTCCATAAGCCAGGCCAGATCCCTTGCAGCGGCCGCTTCTCCAGCCAGTTGAGCCCGCCTGAAGGGTTGCGCAGCCAGAGCATCACGGTGCTGCGTTCGGGGCGGGTCTTGCGGGTGGGCTGACGCACGGGCAATCGCTGGGGGTCGCCTGACCGGCGGGCGCGGCAGTCTGCGATAAAGGGGCAGGCCGAGCATGTGGGCTGGCGTGGCTTGCACACGGTGGCGCCCAGATCCATCAAGCCCTGGGTATAGGCGGCGATGTCGGGCGTATCAGGCAAAAGGCTGCGGGCGAGTGACCAGAGCTTGCGCGTGGTTGCCGTGGAGGGCACCGGGTCGCGAATGCCGTGACTGCGGCAGAGCACACGCTGGACGTTGCCGTCGAGTATGGCGGCGCGCTCGTCGAAGCAGAAGGCGGCAATGGCCGCGGCCGTGGAGGGGCCGATGCCCGGCAGCGTCGCCAGGCTTTCGGCGGTCTGCGGAAACGCGCCGCCATGGGTTTCGACGACGATCTGCGCGCAGCGATGCAGATGGCGTGCGCGCCGGTAATAGCCCAGCCCGCTCCAGGCGGCGAGTACCTCGTCCTCGGGCGCCGCTGCCAGCGCCTGCACCGTGGGAAACCTGGCGGTGAATCGCGCGAAGTAGTCCAGCACCGTGACGACCTGCGTCTGCTGCAGCATGATTTCCGAGAGCCACACGCGGTAGGGGTCGCGCACTTGCCACGGCAGATCGTGGCGGCCGCTTTGGCGCTGCCAGCGCACCAGTCGGCCGGCGAAGTCCGGCAGGGGCTGGACGGCATCGGCGACTCGGGCGGTTGGGTCGGTATCGGGCACGGTGGGCAGGCGGGCGCGCATCGGGGCGCAGGCGCCGCATTGTGCCAGCGCGGCCCGCGGCGCGCTTACCCGAGCCGCACGCGCTGGATCTGATCGATCAGACCGCGCTGCAGGATGCCGATCTGGGCGATCTGCGCCTGGAGTTCGCCGATGCGCTCGTGCAGACTGTCCTTGGTGTCTTCGATGCGTTGAAGGGTGGCCAGGCGCCGGTTGAGCTGCTTCTTGCGCTCGCGCACCTGACTGTCGAGCTGGGCGATGGCCGAACGATCCCAGTTTTCGATGTCGCGCAGGGCGCGTTCGAACAGATCGCGAACCCGCGATGAAAGTCCGCGCAGGGTGCGCAAGGTGTAGGCATTGTTCTGCAGCTTCAGCCAGTTCACGCCCGACAGGTGCTCGGTGTAGGCATGCATCACGCGGTCGAATTCCTGTATCAGCCCGCTGAGCCTCAGCACGCGCGGCGCCGTGACGGTGAAACCGAACTCGCTGTTGGCCCGGGTGAAGGCGGCGGCGAGCATCTGGCGGATCTCCTCGATCTGCGTCTCGGCTTCGACCAGCCGGTTGCGCAGTTCGGCGCCGATGCGGGCCAGCTCGCTTTTCACGCCCAGCTTCAGCAGCGCCCCGCCCATGCGCGATTCGAGCTGTTCGAGATCCTGCAGCACCGCTTTGGAAGCGAAGCGCTCGCGCAGTTGTTCGAGCATGCGATTGTTGACGGCACGCAGCGCCAGCACCTGGGCCATGCCGGCATCGAACTCGCTGCGTTCCGCGGCCAGACGCTGCAACATGAGCACCACCATATTGGTGTTCTTGCCGCGCAGCCCCAGCAGTTCGTCGAGCTGGTCCTGGGTGTCATGCTGTTGTTTGCGCAACTGCTGGCCGAGTTCGGACTGCACCTGCTCGACCGCTTCGAGCACGGCGCCTTCGAGCAGGCTGCGCCGGTCGATATTGGCGGCGCGGTTGAGGGCATTCTCCAGCGCGCCCAAGCCCGAGCGAGCCAGCAGCGGGCCATCGGCCTGAATGCGGGCCAGCAGGGCCTTGTGCGCCGAGACGGGGAAAACACGTTCGCCAGACAGGCGCAGCGTCGCGGCGGTGGTCTGCACCTGATGATCGATGCTGGCCGCGATCTGCGGCGCGGTGAGCAGCGGGTCCCAGAGTGAGTCGACCTTGTTGAGCGCCACGAGGGTTTGCGCCCCGCTGGTGGGGGCGATGTGGCGGTTCCAGATGTCGAGATCGCTGCGGGTCACGCCGGTGTCGGCCCCCAGCACGAAAACCACGGCGTTGGCCGAGGGGATGAGGGAGAGCGTCAGTTCCGGCTCGGCCCCCACGGCATTGAGCCCGGGGGTATCGAGAATGCTCAGCCCATGGTCGAGCAGGGGGTGGGCGAAGTTCACCAGCGCGTGACGCCACAGCGGGATTTCGACTTCGCCGTCGGTGGCGATATTGAGCTGCGCCAGATCCTCGGCGTCGTGGAAGAAACCCAGTTCCTGGGCGCGTTCCAGGGGTACGCGCTGAGTGTCGGACAAGTGGGTGAGCGCCTGGGCCAGACCCTGCGCATCCTGCGACGGCAATTCGAAATGGGTCCAGATCTGAGGGCTCGATTTCCATTGCGCCAGCGTCTGCGACTGCAGGCGGGTGTCGATGGGCAGCAGCCGCAGGCCGCGGGGTTGCGATGGGTCGGAGAACAGCTCCATCGGGCACATCGTGGTGCGTCCGGCGCCGGCGGGCAGAATGCGCTGGCCATGGCCGCTGAAAAAGATGGCGTTGATCAGTTCGGACTTGCCGCGCGAGAACTCCGCGACGAAGGCCAGGGTCATGCGGTCATGGTCCAGCCGCTGGATCTGCCGCTGCAGCACGGGCCGGGCCTGATCGAGATCGAGCCCGGTCTCTTCGAGCCAGGCCAGAAGGGTCTTGACGCGGTGCAGGCGTTCGGCACGCCATTCGGCGTAGTCAAACAGACCGGCGGTGAGAATCGGGGCTTCAACGTGCGGATTCATGGCGGCATCGCATCGGATTCAGGGTGGACGCAAGTAAAACACAGCGTCTGCCTGATTTCGATCAGCGAATCCCCGTCCTGGACTTTGCTTTGAGAATTTTTTGGCACTTGGGGCAGAAAAAGGTGCTGCGCTGGCCCTGCACGATCTGCTGAATGGGCGTGGCGCAGTGGCGACAGGGCAAGCCTGCGCGACCGTAGACCCAGGCCTGCAACTGGAAGTAGCCCAATTCACCGTCGCTGTGGGCGAAGTCGCGCAGGCTGCTGCCGCCCAGTGCCACCGCCTGACTCAGGGTTTCGCGCAGGGCCGCCGCCAGACGCTCGCAGTCGGCAGGACGCAGATGCGCCGCGGGTGTGCGGGGGTCGATCCGGGCGTGAAACAAGGCTTCGCAGGCGTAGATGTTGCCGACGCCCGCAACCATCTGTTGCGACAGGAGCAGCGGTTTGATGGCCGCATGCCGCCCGCGCAGGGCGCGCAAAAGCGCGGCGCCGTCGAAATCGGCACTCAGCGGTTCGGGCCCAAGGTTGCGCAGCAGGGCGTTGTTGTGCACCGCATCGCCCGCATGCCAGAGCACGGCGCCGAAGCGTCGCGGGTCGCGCAGCCGCAGCACCCCTCGGTCGGTTTGCCACTCGACATGATCATGGGGCGAAAGGGGGCCTGGTGCTTGCGCGGCAGGAGTCCAGCGCAGCGAGCCCGACATGCCCAGATGCACGATGAGCACACCGGCGATGTCCTGGTCTGGCGTCCTGGCATCCGGCGTGGTGCGTGCCATGCGCAGCAACAGATACTTGCCGCGGCGCTGCAGCGCCACGATGCGCAGGCCGGTGAGCGCTGCCGGGTCGATGTTCAGCGGCCAGCGCAGCGGTTTGCCCAGGCGCAGAGCGTTCACGCGGGCACCGGTCAATGCCGGCGCCAGGCCCAGGCGGGTGACTTCGACTTCGGGGAGTTCGGGCATGGCGGCATTGTGCCGCAGGGGGAAATGGCAGACTTCTACAATCCCGCCATGAATCGGCCCGGTCTGATTCACGCATCCTTTCCCTCAGTCGACTTTCAGGATTCCCATGCGCGCTGCCGTTCTTGTGTCGGCCTTGTTGTTTCCGGCGTTCGCCTCCCTACCCGAGACCGCGTTCGCGCAACAGGCCGCCGAACGAGTCAGCGCGGAAGAAACGGCACGGCAGGTGTTTGCGGTGCTTGCGGGAGAGATCGCGGCCAACACCGGGCATCCGGGCGTCGCCTACACCGAACTGCTCAAGGCTGCGAAGGATCTGGGTGCCGAATCGCTCTACCGCCGCGCTGCGGAAATCGCCCTGCGCGCGGGCGCTCCCGACAAGGCGCTGGTTGCGGCCCAGGCGTGGCGCAAGGCCATGCCCGGCTCACGCGAGGCGGGGGCCTGGGTCGTGCAATTGCAGATGTTGATGGGCAGGACGGCCGAGGCCGGCGCCACGATTGCGCAGGATCTGGCCCATACGCCCGAGCCCCAGCGCGGCCAGGCCATTGCCGATCTGCTGCCC
>JAJTBQ010000416.1 GCA_021286835.1 Thiomonas sp. | reverse complement strand
TGATTCTTGGTGGGAATCTTGTTGCAGCCGCAGTAGTAGCACAGGGTCTCGCAGAACGGCACGTGGAAATACAGCGACACCGGCTCGCCCGGGCGCTGGGCGCGGCGCCGCAACTCCTCGGCAAAGTCGCGCGGCCCGAAGCCAGAGTGCATGCGATCGGCCGTGGGGTAGGAGGTGTAACGCGGGCCGGAGATGTCGAAACGCTGGAGCAGCTCGGGCTGGAAGTCGAGAGATTGATTCATCATAATGATTGAATGTTTGCTCAAAGACGGCCCTGAGGTTTTGATCTGCCGCAACGGTTGGCGAGGCTGCTGCACCATTGCTGCGACGCAAAAACAACAGCGGCAGCTCCGACGCGGCCCGATACGCGCGGAAGCCAGGGAGGAATGGACTATCCTGCGACGCGCATCTTTCGGCGTCGCGGGCCTGGCCTCGCGCAATTCCCATGCAGACAGAAACCCCTTCGGCGGTCGAACACAAATCCGGTATGGCGGCCCTCAGCCTCGGCGCGCTGGGCGTGGTGTACGGCGACATCGGCACCAGCCCGTTGTACGCCTTCCAGACGGCGTTCAGCCCCGATCACGGCGTGCCCTACAGCGCGGACAACATCCTCGGCGTGCTGTCGCTGATCTTCTGGGCGCTGACCCTGATCGTGCTGGTTAAGTATGTGCTGCTGGTGCTGCGCGCCGACAATGACGGCGAAGGCGGCATTCTCGCGCTCATGGCGCTGGTGATGCGCCGCTATGCCAAAGGCACCCGGGGCCGGACCGTGGCGATCACGCTGGGACTGATCGGCGCTTCGATGTTCTACGGCGACAGCGTCATCACCCCGGCCATTTCGGTGCTCTCGGCCATCGAGGGCCTGGGCGTGGCCACGCCGGTGTTCGACGATTGGATCGTGCCGATCACGGCCGGCATTCTGGTGGGCCTGTTCGTGGTGCAGAAGCACGGCACGGCGGTGGTCGGAAGGTTCTTCGGCCCGGTCATGCTGCTCTGGTTCACCGCCATCGGCCTGCTCGGCCTCGCGCAGATCATGCAGAACCCCACGGTGCTGCTGGCCATCAATCCGTACTACGCGGCGGAGCTGTTCGTGCGTGAGCCGGGCGTGGCGCTGATTCTGCTGGGCGCGGTTTTTCTGGTGCTCACAGGCGGCGAGGCGCTGTATGCCGACATGGGACATTTCGGCCGCAAGCCCATCCAGATCGCCTGGATCGGCCTGGTCATGCCCGGCCTGGTGCTCAACTACTTCGGTCAGGGCGCGCTGGTGCTGGCGCATCCGGAGGCGACCAAGAACCCCTTCTTCTATCTGGCGCCGTCGTGGGCCTTGTGGCCGCTGCTGGCGCTGGCCACCCTGGCCACCATCATCGCCTCGCAGGCGGTCATCTCCGGGGCCTACTCGATTACCACGCAGGCGATCAAGCTCGGCTATCTGCCGCGCATGCGGGTGTTGTTCACCAACGAGAGCCATCAGGGGCAGATCTACGTGCCCTTCATCAACTGGCTGCTGATGATTTTCGTG
>JAJTBQ010000056.1 GCA_021286835.1 Thiomonas sp. | reverse complement strand
AGGTCGAGCAGGGCCTGCGGGGTGTTGGCCATGGCGAAGAGCGGTCGGGTGGCCTTGTTCACGCTGACATCGGTGGCCTGGGCCGAGAGCGCCACCGCCACCAGCAGCTCGAAGGGCGTGCGGTAGTCCAGCTCGGTGCGCGGCTGGGGCTCGGCGGCGGCGAAGCGTTCGAACAGGGTCTGGATTTGGGCGCTTTTCATGCGGCGCGATGATAGGCGTCGCCAGTCCATGCCGCCCCGGGGGATTGCGGGAAGGGCTCAAGGGCGATGGTATGATTTCCGCCTGCTGTGAAATTCACAATTTCTTTTGTAAATCATAGAGTTAGATTCTATCGATGCGTTTGACCTCGCTCCGCCTGGCCGGATTCAAGTCGTTTGCCGAACCTGTGACGCTGCCATTCCCCGGTCGCATCAGCGGAATCGTCGGGCCCAATGGCTGCGGCAAGTCGAACGTGATCGACGCGGTGCGCTGGGTGCTGGGTGAGAGCAAGGCCAGCGAGCTGCGCGGCGAGTCCATGCAGGACGTCATCTTCAACGGCAGCGGCCAGCGCAAGGCGGCCAGCCGCTGCAGCGTGGAAATGGTGTTCGACAACAGCGATCACCGCATCGCCGGTCAGTGGGGACAGTTCACCGAAATCGCCATCAAGCGCGTGCTCACCCGCGACGGCACCTCGAGCTATTTCATCAACAACCAGGCTGTGCGCCGTCGCGACGTGCACGATATTTTTCTCGGAACCGGCCTGGGGCCGCGGTCCTACGCCATCATCGGCCAGGGCACCATCACCCGCATTCTGGAATCGCGCCCCGAAGACCTGCGCATGATGCTCGAAGAGGCCGCCGGCGTCTCCAAGTACAAAGAGCGCCGCCGCGAAACCGAGAACCGGCTGCAGGACACCCGGGAAAATCTCACCCGCGTGCAGGACATCCTGCGCGAACTCGGCAGCAATCTGGGGCGGCTGGAACAGCAGGCCGAGGTCGCCACCCGCTACCAGGCGTTGCAGGTCGATGCCACCCGGGTGCAACACCAGCTTTGGCTGCTGCGCCAGGACGAGGCGCAGGCCAGGCGCCAGCAGATCACCCTGGCGGGCGGCGAGGCCATGAATGCGCTGGAGGCCCGCATCGCCGAGCAGCGCGGCATCGAAGCCGAGATCGAAACCCTCAGGCAGGCGCAATTCGCCAGCAGCGATGCGCTCAACCGGGCGCAGGCCGCGTTTTACGCCGCGCAGTCGCGCGTCAGCCAGCTCGAGGCGGAAATCCGCTTCGTGCTCGAAGCGCGCCAGCGCGCCCAGGCCACGCTGCAGGCCATCGACACCCAAACGCAGGAGTGGCAGCACCGGCACGACACCTCGGTGGCCGACGCCGCCCACACTGCCGAACGTCTGGCCGACGCCGAGATCCAGGCCGAAGTCGCCCAGGCCCGTGCGCAGGAACATGGCGAAACCCTGCCCGCGCTCGAAGCAGCCCTGAGCGACGCCCAACTGCGCGCGGCAGACGAGCGCGCCCAGGCCGCCGGCGCCCAGCAGGCGCTGCAGGCCGAGGCGGCACGGCAACGCAGCCTGGGACAACAGCTCCAGCAGTTGCAGCAGCGCGCCGAGCGGCTGCGCGCCGAGCAGCGCACGGTGGTTGCGCCCGACAGCCTCCGACTGGCCGATCTGAAGCGCCAGCAGGAGAACTTGACCGACGAGCTCGACATCACCCGTGCGCAGCGCGAACAGCTCGACGCCGCCCTGCCCGAAAGGCAGCAGGCGCGGCAACAGGCGCAACAGGCGCAGCAAGCCGCCGCGGCGCAACTCGCGGCCACGAGCGCGCGCATCGCAGCGCTCAAGGCCTTGCAGGAGCGGGTGCTCACCGAAGGCAAGCTGCGTCCCTGGCTGGCCAAGCACGGGCTCGACGGCCTGTCGCAACTCTGGTCGCGCCTGCAGGTGGAAACGGGGCTGGAAACCGCGCTCGAAGCCGTCTTGCGCGAGCGCCTGTCCGCCCTGGAGCTTCGGCAGCTCGATATGGCCGCGGGGTTCGGCGGCGATGCGCCGCCGGCCAAGCTGGCGTTTTATTCCGCCGCGGTACACGCCCAGGGCGCTGGGGCGCAGGCGGTGGTCAACCCGCCCGAGGGCTGCCTTTGCCTGCGCGAAGGCGTGCGCAGCGGCGATGCGGCGCTGGCCGGTCTGCTCGACGACTGGCTCGGCGCGGTGTTTGTCGCGCCCTCGCTGCAACGGGCGCTGGCGCTGCGAGGCAGTCTGCCGACCCAGGCCACGCTGGTGACTCGCGAGGGACACGCCGTGTCGCGCCAGAGCGTGAGCTTCTACGCCCCGGATTCCGAGCAGTCCGGCGTGCTGGCCCGGCAACAGGAAATCGACAATCTGGAGCGCCAGATCAAGGCGGAGCAGCTCATCGGCGAGCAAAGCCGTGCCCAGCTTCATCAGGCCGAACACGATCTCGGACAGGCCCAGGAGCAGCTCGCCGCGCTGCAGCGGCGCCAACAGCAGGACACGCAGCAACTCCACACGGTGCAGGTGGAATGGCTCAAGCTGTCTCAGCAGGCGGAGCAAAGCGCCGCGCGCCACGGCCAGATCGCGGCGGATCTGGGCGACATCGACGCCCAGATGGAAGAGCTGCAGGCGCAGCAGGCCGAGAGCGAAGCCCGATTCGAAGAACTCGACGCCCGCCTGGCCGACCAGCAGCAGTTGCAGGCCGATCTCGAAACCGAGGTGATCGCCGCGCAGCAGCTGCTCGCCGATGCACGGGCGCAGCAACGCCAGCTCGAATCGCAGGCGAGTGAGAGCGGCTATGCGGTGCGCAGCCTGCAGCAGAAACTGGCCGATCTGCAGCGCGAGGCGCAGATGGCGCAGACGCAGCTCGTCCGCCAGGACGCCGCGCGCGAGACCGCGCAGGCCGAACTGGCGCGACTCAGCGAACAAAGCGCGCAGACCGGGCTGCAATCGGCCCTGAGCGAGCAGGAAAGCGCCCAGGCCGTCCTCGGTGCCCGCCGCAGCGAGGCCGACGACATCGCCCAGCAACTGCGCCAGCGCGAGGAGGCGCGGCTCACCCTGGACCGCGACCTCGATCCCCTGCGCCAGCGCATCACCGAATTGCAGCTCAAGGAGCAGGAATTCCGGCTGCAGGCCGAGCAGTTTGCCCAGCAGCTTGCTGAAAGCGAGGCCGACATCGACGCCGTCCGCGCCAGTCTGCCCGACGATGCGCAGGCGCCGGCGCTGGCGCGCGAGTTCGATCGCCTGCAGCGCGACATCGGCGCCCTGGGCGCCGTCAATCTGGCCGCGCTCGACGAACTGGGTCAGGCCCGCGAACGCAAACTGTTTCTCGATACCCAGCACGACGATCTGCAGACGGCCATCACCACGCTCGAAGACGCCATCCGCAAGATCGACGCCGAGACCCGCGACATGCTGGCCACCACCTTCGAGCAGATCAACGACCACTTCGGCCGCATGTTCCCGCTGCTGTTCGGCGGCGGCAACGCGCGGCTCATCATCACCGGCGAGGAAATTCTCGACGCCGGGGTGCAGGTCATGGCGCAGCCGCCGGGCAAGAAGAACAGCTCGATTCACCTGCTCTCCGGCGGCGAAAAGGCGCTGGTCGCCATCGCGCTGGTGTTTGCCATCTTCCAGCTCAACCCGGCGCCGTTCTGTCTGCTCGACGAGGTGGACGCGCCACTGGATGACGCCAACACCGAGCGCTACGCCCGGTTGGTCAAGGACATGTCGGCCAGCACGCAGTTTCTGTTCATCTCGCACAACAAAATCGCCATGGAAATGGCCGACCAGCTCATCGGCGTGACCATGCAGGAGCAGGGCGTCTCACGTACCGTTGCCGTGGAAATGGACGCGGCGCTACGCTTCGCTCAAGCCGCCTGAGCCCTCACATCACACCCCGAAGGATTCCTGGATGGGACAGTTGCAAACCGCCCTGATCGTCATCGGCGCCATCATCATCGCTGCCGTCGTCGCCTACAACACCTGGCAATCGAGCAAATTCAAGCGCCAGCGCGCCACTGCAAGCGACGATGTGCAGACGGCCATCGAGCCCGCCGGGCTCGATACGCTGCCGACGGATCCCGACGGTCAGACCTTCGAACCCTTGACGCTGGGGCCGGACGTCGGACCGCGTCCGCGGCTCGTGCCGCTGCAGATCGATCCCCTGATCGACGCCATTGCCAGCTACCTGCTCGATCCGGTGCGCCCGGGCGACGTGCTGCTGCCCCGCCTGCCCAAGACCGCGCGGGCCGGTGCCAAGCGCATGCTGTTCGAAGGCCGCCACGCCGAAACTGGCAAATGGGAGCCCCTGCAGGCGCAGGGCGTCTATGCCGAGTTGCAGGCCGCGGTGCAGCTGAGCAACCGGGCCGGGCCGATCAACGCCATCGAATTTTCCGAGTTCATCGCCAAATGCCACGAGCTCGGCGACGCGCTGGGGGTGGCGCCCGACCTGCCCGACATGACCGAGGCGCTCGAACAGGCCCGCGGGCTCGACGCCTTTGCCAACGACAACGACGCCCAGCTCTCCATCACCCTGCGGGCCCGCAGCGTGCCCTGGGGCATGGACTTCCTGCGCCAGCGTGCCCAGGCGGCGGGCTTCGTGCCCGGCACCGAGGCGGGGCGCATGGTTCTGCTCTATCAGGACGTCGAGCAGGCGCCGACCGCGCTGGTGCATCTGCAGTTCGATGCCCGCGCCGATCTGTCCGACAGCGCCGCCGCCGTGGGCCACGCCACGCTGCTGCTGGAAGTGCCTCAGGCGCCCGCGGCGCAAAGGCCTTTTGCCCGCATGCGCCAGGTGGCCCGCGAGCTGGCCACGGCACTGGATGCCGCCGTGGTCGACGACAACAACGCGCCCTTGTCCGACGCCGCGCTCGATCACATCGAAAAGCAGCTCGACATGCTCTACGAGGTGCTCGATCAGCGCGGTCTGCCCGCGGGCTCGGCCGCGGCGCAGCGCCTGTTCTCATGACCCATCCGCCTGCCTGATGTCCCAGCCGGATCTTTTCGCGCAGCCCGCCGAACGCGCCGCGCAACTGCGTGCCGAACTGGCCCGCTACGACCATGCCTACTACGTGCTCGACGCGCCGCTGGTGCCCGACGCCGACTACGACGCCCTGTTCCAGGAGCTTCAGCGGCTGGAGGCCGAGCACCCCGCGCTGCGCACGCCCGACTCGCCGACCCAGCGCGTCGGCGGAGCGCCGCTGCCCGAGTTCGCGCCGGTGCGGCATGCCGTACCCATGCTGTCCATCCAGACCGAGACCGACACCACGCCTCAAGGTGCCGCCGCGTTCGACCAGCGCGTGCGCAATCGCCTGGGCCTGAATGACGGCGACCCGGCCGTGATCTACGCGGCCGAGCTCAAATTCGACGGCCTTGCGCTGAGCCTGCGCTACGAACAGGGCAGGCTGGTGCAGGCGGCCACGCGCGGCGACGGCGAAACCGGCGAGGACGTGACGCTCAACGTGCGCACCATCCGCAGCGTGCCGCTGCAACTGCGCGGCAATCCGCCTGCCGTGCTCGAGGTGCGCGGCGAAGCGTTGATGAAGCGGGCCGATTTCGAGCGTTACAACGCCCGTCAGCGCGACAAGGGGCTGCCGACCCTGGTCAACCCGCGCAACGGCGCGGCCGGCAGCATCCGCCAGCTCGACCCGGCCATGGCGGCGCAGCGCCCGCTGGCGTTCTACGCCTACGGCTGGGGCGAAATCGTGGGCTGGACGGACCAGCCCGACACCCACCATGCCATGCTCGATGCGATCGAGGCCCTGGGCCTGCCCGTGGCGAAGCAAAGGGTGCACGGCGCGGGCGCCGGGGTGCTCACCGACTTTCACGCGCGCATTGCCGCGGCCCGCGACAGCCTGCCGTTCGACATCGACGGCGTGGTCTACAAGGTCGACAGCCTGTCGCTGCAGCGCGAGCTGGGCTTTCGCAACCGCGAGCCAGTCTGGGCGGTGGCCCACAAATACCCCGCGCAGGAGCGCCGTACCCGGGTGATCGGCATCGATGTGCAGGTGGGCCGCACCGGCAAACTCACGCCGGTGGCCAAGCTGGAGCCTGTGTTCGTCGGCGGGGTGACCGTGACCAACGCCACCCTGCACAACGAGGACGAGGTGCGGCGCAAGGACGTGCGGGTGGGCGACACCGTCATCGTGCGCCGCGCGGGCGATGTCATCCCGGAAGTCGTGGGCGTGGTTGCCGAAGCACGTCCCGCCGACGCCGGCGAGCCGTTCGATCTGTATCAGCGCCTGGCGGGCCAGTGCCCGGTGTGCGGCTCGGCCATCGTGCGCGAGGCGGGCGAGGCTGACTGGCGCTGCACCGGCGGCCTGTTCTGCGCGGCGCAGCGCAAACAGGCGCTGCTCCACTACGCCAGCCGCCGGGCAATGGACATCGAAGGCCTGGGTGAGAAGCTGGTCGATCAGCTCGTCGATGGCGGCATCGTGCGCGTGCTGCCCGACCTGTACCGTCTGGGCCTGCTCAAGCTCGCCGCGCTCGACCGCATGGCCGAAAAAAGCGCGGCCAATCTGCTGCAGGCACTCGAAGCCAGCAAATCCACCACCCTGGCCCGGTTTCTTTACGCGCTGGGCATCCGCCATGTCGGCGAAGCGACCGCCAAGGATCTGGCGCGACACTTCGGCAGCCTGGATGCGATCCTCGACGCCCCCCTCGACGCCTTGCTCGCGGTGCCTGACGTCGGCCCCGTGGTGGCCCAGAGCCTCCGCACCTTCTTCGATCAGCCGCACAACCGCGAGGTGGTCGAGCAACTGCGCGCCTGCGGGGTGCATTGGGACGAATCCGCGCGCGACCACGACGCGCCCAGACCGCTGGCCGGCAAGACCCTGGTGCTGACCGGCACCTTGCCCACCCTCAGCCGCGAAGAGGCCAAGGCCCGCATCGAGGCGGCGGGCGGCAAAGTCGCCGGTTCCGTCTCGAAAAAGACCGATTACGTCGTCGCCGGGTCGGAAGCGGGCAGCAAGCTCGCCAAGGCTCAGGAGCTGGGGGTGACCGTGCTCGACGAAGACGGGCTGGACAAGCTTCTCGCGCTGCCTGTCTGAACGGGGCCGGTGGTTCGTACCGCCGCGATCCGTGAAAGAGTCCCGACCAGGCTTGAATTGTCACGAACTGTGTCGTTGACGAAGGACACGCGGCTGCGTAGAACGTCTACGGGGGCACGCCAGACGTGTGCCGGCGGCATGGTGTGATGGCCGCAGCGGTGCTTCGGCCGAATCCGGAGCTGCTTCCGACGCGATTGACGCCCGTACGCCCATGTCCACAGTTTTCGCCTCAGAAGGATCGACCGGTCCGGGGAATGCCTCCGTCCTGGCGGGAATGTCGAGACCGGAACGGCACGCCCCCAGCTTGAAGCGAGCCATTGCCGTGGAGCAGAGCAAGCTCTTGCTCGGCACCATTCCAATCGGCCTGATCGGCAGTCTGACCATTGCCTACGGCACGGCCTGGTCGTTGCACGGCGAGGTGAGCCCAGACTCCCTCACGCTGTGGTTGACCCTGCTGACCACAGAGCATCTCCTGCGTTTCGTCTACTGGTTGATCGCCACCCGTTCGAACCGGGTGACGCGGTATCCCTTCGGCTCGCGTCTGGCCGCGCGCCTGAGCATGCTGTCCTCCGGCTCGACCTGGGGCCTGGCGTTGATCCTGGTCTTTCCGGAACACCCGGCCTTCCAGATCTTTCTCATGATGATTGCCGTTGGCATCATCGGCGCGGCGATGGCCGAACTGTCGGCCGATGTCGTCAGCGCCTCGATGTTCACCACCCCCGTGCTTCTGCCCACGGTGATGCGGGCGATGTCCAGCGCCGATCCATTGCTCATGGTCATCGGTGCCATGTTGCTGATCTATGCGTCCTATCTGCTCAATGCGTCCAGGCGCACGCAGCAGGCGTTCCTGGATCTGCTGACGCTGCGCTTCAGCGCGGAAGAGGAGCTTCGCTATGACCGGTTGACGCACCTGCCAAGCCGGGCGGCCCTCGATCAGACCTTGCCCGACATGCTCGCCCGGGCCCGAGCTCAGGGCAGGGCGCTGGCCGTCGGATTTGCCGATCTGGACGATTTCAAGCAAGTGAACGATCGCCACGGCCATGGCGCGGGGGATGCCTTGCTGGTGCATCTCGCTGATCGATGGCGGGGAGCTTTGGGCCCCGATGAACTGATCGCGCGGTTGGGCGGGGACGAGTTCGTTTTCGTGCTGGGCGATTTGCCGCGTGAGGACACCATGACGGCGCTGAGCGCAAGGTTGGACCGCCTGCATCAGGCCCTTGAGCGTCCGCTGCCGATTTCATCGGAGATTGCGCTTCCGATGGAAATCACGCTGGGGTTGGCGCTCTATCCGGACGATGGCGACGACCCCGGTCAGTTGTTGCGCGATGCCGATACGGCGATGTATCTCGCCAAGCAGCACAAGCATGACCGCGCAAGCTGGTGGTGGCGGGGCACGATGGCATCCAATGTGATCGAGACCGAGGTCGGCATCGCCCCCTTCGGCAGGGAGGCCACGGCCGTGCTGGAGAAGGCACAGCCTTCTTTCGAACTCGCCGCAGCATCGTTCATCGACGCGTTCTACGACCAGTTGCGAGACAACCCGGCCGCCGACCAGATTTTGCGCAGCCTCGATGCGGCGGAATTCCAGGCGCTGAAAAAAAGCCAACGAGCCCACTTTCACAAACTCATGGAGCCCGGCCTGCCCTCCGAGGCCTTGCGGGACTACAGCGAACGTGTGGGTACCGTGCATGCGCTGTGCGGTGTAGGCGCCACGTCTCTGTCGCAGGCCCTGTCCACCTACCGTCATGTCCTCAGCCGCGAGCTGAACAAGGCGCCCTTGACCGCGCGCAACCGTTATCGTCTTCTGACCCTCGCCGAAGCGAGGCTGCAGCAGGACGTGCAGACGCAGTTGCGGGCGGGCGAAGACCTGGTCAATGCCTACGTCGGTCTTCTGGCCGCGCCGCTGCCCGATCCGGGCGCGCTGTGGGCCGATGCTTCGCGTGACGCGCTGAAAGCTCTGGGCGCGCTCCCGGGCATCCAGGCCTGCATGTTGGTACGGATGGATTCCCGCGGCCAACTTGTCCTGGAGCAGATCGCCGGGGCAAAGGGGGCCGAGATCAGGCGCGCCCTGACTTCGGCGACATCGCTGCTCGATTTTCAGGGCAGGGAGGGGCAGATGCCAGGGGTCGTGGGCCAGGCCTGGATGTCCCAAAGCATCACCCAGCTCGCGTCATGTTCGGCCGAGGGCCCCTGCGCGGACTGGTCGGAATTGGCCCGCAGCCTGCATGTCCGCTCGATGCTGGCCATGCCGCTGACCGGAGCCGACGGCCATGTGGTGGCCGTTCTGGGGGTGTTCGGCGCGTACCCCAACCAGTTTGCCTCGACCTGGGCCATGCAGTGGTCTCACGGGCTGCAACGTCACTGGGAAACGGTGTGGGCCCGCTGCCGCGCGTCGCAGCGCGCCCTCGTGGTCCCGATCGATGTGGCGCAGACCTATCGCACCCGCGTGCTTTCCGGCGGGCTGCGCATGGCCATGCAGCCCATCGTGAACCTGCAGACCGGGCGGGTCGCCAAGATGGAGGCGCTGGCTCGCCTGGAGATGCCGGGTGGACGCATGGTGCCTCCTGCCGAATTCATTCCCCTGCTGGGCGACGCCGAACTCTCGGGGGTGTTCCGCCAGGGTCTTTCTCAGACATTGGGCTATCTGCGGCAATGGGACAGCCAGGGGCTGCAACTCGATGTGAGCATCAACCTGCCACCCTCGGCGCTGCGCGACCCGGACTGCGTGCACTGGGTCAACCAGGCCCTGCAAACCTATGGCTTCGCCCCGCAACGGCTCACTCTGGAAATCCTCGAAACCCAGGAACTCGATCTCGATCAGCAAACCCCCATGCTTTCGGCCATGCGCGCCCTTGGCGTGCGTCTGGCCATGGACGATCTGGGTTCCGGCTACAGCAGCATCTATCGCCTGTCCGCCCTGCCGTTCGACACCATCAAGATCGACCAGAATCTCTTGGCGGGGCTCTACGCCAACCCGCTTCAAACCATCACCCTGGTGGGCACGCTGGCCTTGATGGGGCTGGATCTCGGACGCACCGTGGTGGTCGAGGGGCTGGAAGATCTGGGCATGATTGAGGCTGCGGCGGTACTCGGCGCCCAATACGGCCAGGGCTATGGATTGAGCCGGCCCATGCCTGCCAGCGAGGTGAAGGACTGGGTCGGCCGCTTCACACTGCCCATTGCGCCGAGCGCCGCGGTCATTCGCACTGCGGCCGGCGCACTGGCCTACCACTGGCGCTTCGTCCATCCGGGCACGGGACGGTACCCCACGGATGTGACGACATGTCCGATAGGCGTTTACCTGCGCGACCATCAGGCCGAGCCGCACATTCTTGCGCTGCATCACCGCACGCACGGCGCCGCGACGGATCCCGAAGCGGCACAACAGCTGACCGACTGGCTGGCCGCGCG
>JAJTBQ010000055.1 GCA_021286835.1 Thiomonas sp. | reverse complement strand
GCGGAGTTCGAGCCGAAGGCGCACCTGCCCGTGCCCGGCGCGCTCGACCTGTGCTTCCTGGCCTCGGTTCCGCTGGAGACGGTGATCGAGCGGCTGGACCAGGCGGGCTGGCCCATCGTCGAAGGCCCGGTGCGACGCACCGGGGCGACGCAGCCGATCCGCTCGGTCTACGTGCGCGACCCCGACTTCAATCTCATCGAGATTGCCGAGCCGGCATGAGCCGGGGTTAGATCCGCGGCGGTTCCTGCATCAGCGCGACCTGCTCGCGCAGTTCGAGAATGCGGTCCTGCCAGTAGCGCATGCTGCCGAACCAGGGAAACGCTGCGGGGAACGCGGGGTCGGTCCAGCGGCTGGCGATCCAGGCGCTGTGATGCAGCAGGCGCAGGGTGCGCAGGGCTTCGACGAGCTGTTTCTCTCGATCGTCGAATTCGCGGAACATCTCGTAGCCGCGCAGCAGCGCGGCGAACTGGCGCCGCATGTCGGCCTCGTCGCCGGAGAGCAGCATCCACAGATCCTGCATCGCCGGTCCGGTGCGGCTGTCGTCGAAGTCGACGAAGTGCGGACCGTCGTCGGTCCAGAGCAGATTGCCCGGGTGGCAATCGCCATGCAGCCGGATCAGCGACACGTCCCCGGCCCGCGCATAGGCCTGGCGCACGGCGTCGAGCGCCTGATCGACGACGCCCAGCCAGACGTCGCGCAGGTCGGTGGGCAGCCAGTCGCCCTCGCGCAGCAGGTCGCGCGAGGCCACGCCGAAGGTCTGCACATCCAGCGTGGGCCGCGCCCGATAGGTGGCCCGCGCGCCGACCGCATGAATGCGTCCGAGAAACCGGCCCAGCCATTCCAGCGTTTCCTCCTGCTCGATCTCGGGACTGCGGCCGCCCTGACGTTGAAACAGCGCGAAACGGTGGCCAGCCACGGCATGCAGGGTTCGGCCGCCGATCTGGATGGGCGGCACGACCGGCACCTCGCGCTCGGCCAGTTCCAGGGTGAAGGCGTGCTCTTCCAGAATGGCCGCGTCGCTCCAGCGGCCGGGGCGGTAGAACTTGGCGATGCGCTGGCTGCCGTCTTCCAGACCCACCTGAAAGACCCGATTCTCGTAACTGTTGAGCTGCAGCAGCGTGCCGTCGCAGCGCAGGCCCAGGCTGTCGATGGCGTCGAGCACGCCATCGGGGCTGAGGTCGGCGTAGGTGGACGGGTCCGGTGTGTTCACGCTGGCGGCCTCGTTCACGCGGCGGTCTGCAGCGGTTCGAGTTCGATCGCCACGCTGGCGGCGGCGCTGCTGAGCGACACCGCGCCATCCTGCACCAGACACTGCAGTTGCATGGTGCGCTCGGTGAGACCGGCCAGAGCCTGGCTGGTCTCGGGCGGCAGCCGCAGCACGGTCAGGTTCTTCAGACGGGCGAGCTTGCCCGCGTTCTGCTTCCACCACACCGGGCAACTGCTGGCATGGCAGACCACGACGACCCGATCCGCGCGCCCGCAGGCCTTGCGCACGCGGCTCTCATCGGGCTGGCCGATGTCGATCCACAGCTTGATCGCGCCGGTGAGATCCTTCACCCAGATGTCGGGTTCGTCCACGTCGAACAGGCCCTTGGTCAGGGCAATGCCTTCCTGCGCATACAGGGCGTAGAGCAGCACCCGCACCATCATGCGCTCTTCGGTCTCGGAGGGGTGACAGGCCAGGGTCAGGGCATGGTCGGCGTAGTAATGCCGGTCCATGTCGGCCACTTGCAGGTCGGCTTTGTAGATCGTCGCTTTCAGCGCCATGACGTGGGTACTCAGGAGGAAAACCGGGCATTGTGCGCCGCCGCCCGCCTCAGTCGTCCCGCTGGGGCTGCGCCCCATGCCCGCTCACAATGGCGCCATCGTGAGCCTGCAAGCGGGAAAAGGCCGGTAGAGCCAGCAGGGGCAACGCGGCCAGCAACAGAAAGGTGAAGTGAAAAGTCTGCAGCGTCGGCACGGCATGATGGGGCGTGAGCAGGCCCAGCCAGGCGGCCCCCATGGACACGCCGAAGCTCACGGTGAGCTGCTGCAGCAGCCCGCCAAGACTGGTGGCCCGGCTCAGGCGCGGCGCGGGGATGTCGGCATAGGCCAGGGTGTTGGAGGTCATGAACTGGGTCGATCGCACCAGTCCGTAGAGCACGATGGTCACGGCGATCCAGGCGTGTGCGGTATCCGGCCCGATGAGGGCGAAACTCGACAGCGTGGCGGTGCAGGCCAGGGCGCTGATCAGCAGCAGCTTGCGAAAGCCCAAGCGCCGCAACGCACCGCCCACGAACACCCGTACCACCGGCGAGGCCACGGCCGACAGAAAGGTGAGCGCACCCGATTGCACCGGGCTCATGCCCAGCCCGAGTTGCAGCATGAGCGGCAGCAAATAGACCGGCGCGTTCATCGCCATGCGGCACAAGCCACCGCCGAGCGTGGCAATGCCGAAGGCGCGTTCGCGCAGCAGGCCCAGATCGACGGCCGGGTGCGCCCGGGTGCGGCTGTGCCGCGAAAACAGGGCCAGCAGCGCCACCGCACCGAGCACCAGCGCGGCCAGCACAGACCCCCGCAGGTGGGCGGCGCCCTCCATGGTGAATTGCAGCAGGCCGACGGCCAGGCCGAACAGCACGAAGCCGCGCAGATCGAAGGCCGGCGGCGGCGCGGCCTCATCCTCCTGGATGTAACGCGCGGCCAGCACCATGCCCAGCAGCCCGAAAGGCAGGTTGACGTAGAAGATCCAGCGCCACGACAGCGAGGTCGTGAGATAGCCGCCGAGCAACGGCCCGATGACGGGGCCAATGATGGCGGGCAGCGTCGCATAGGTCATGGCACGGACCAGCTGCGAACGCGGAAAACTGCGCAGCAGGATGAGGCGGCCGACCGGCGTCATCATCGCCCCGCCCAGGCCCTGCAGCACCCGCATGGCCACGAGCATCGGAAAGCTGTCGGCCACGCCGCACAGCACCGAACCGGCGGTGAACAGACCGAGCGCGGCGACGAACACGCGGCGGCCGCCGAAGCGATCGGCGCACCAGCCGCTCAGCGGGATGAAAACCGCCAGGGTCAGCACATAGGCGCTCACCGCCAGGCTCATCTGCACCACACTCGCCTGCAGCGAGCGCGCCATGTCGGGAATCGCGGTGGTGACGATGGTGGCGTCGAGCTGCTCCATCAGGAAGGCGATGGCCACGATGACCGCCACCAGGGGGCGTCCCTGCGTGGGCCCTTCGTCGGGCGCGGAAGACGGGTTCACGCCAGCTCAGACGGGTTCGGTGTTCAGCAGGGCGATGATGGACGGCGTGCGATCGGTCTCGCCCAGGCGCGGGAAGATGTTCGCGACGCTGTTGTCGTGGGCCTGTGCGTTGCGGTCGGTCATGGCATCGACCGCGAGGGTGACGTTGAAGCCCAGCTCGTAGGCCTGGCGCGCGGTGGACTCGACCCCGATGCTGGTCGCCACACCGGCGAGCACGACCTGGGTCACCTGGGCCGCGCGCAACTGCTTTTCGAGATCGGTGTGGGCGAACGCGCCCCAGGTGCGCTTGGTCACGCGCAGATCGGTGGGCTGAACGCCCAGCTCCGGCAGCAGCGTGGCCCAGTCGGCAGGCAAGGCGCCGGAGCGGCCAGGCTGCTCGGTTCGCCCTGGGGCGAAACCGTTGACGTTGACCAGCACGACCGGAAGCCCCCGGGCCCGAAAAGCCTCGGCAAGCCGCCTGGACTGGCGAACGACCTCGGTCATGGGATGGGCGGTGGGCATGGCCGCGATGCCGTGCTGCAGGTCGATGACGATGAGGGCGGTGCGGGGATCGAGGCGGGTGGCGGGCATGGGAGGCATCCTGCGAGAAAGGGGTGGGCCGGCGGGCAAAAACGAGTCAGCTTTCGCTCAGTTGGCGGATCAGGGGAATGGCGGCCACCAGCGCCGCGCGCTCCTGCGGTGACAGCCGCGTCATCGCCGCCAGCAGCCAGGCGCGCTTGGCCAGGCCGCGCTGACGGCGTTCGTCCAGACCGTGGGGGGTGAGCGCAAACAGAATCTGCCGACCATCGGTCGGATGAGGCCGACGCTCGACCAGCCCCTCCTGTTCCAGGCTCGCAAGCACGGCGCCCATGGATTGCGGCTTCATGGCATCGGCCCGCGCCAGATCGGCCGTGGTCATCGCGCCCTGCTGCTCCAGCCGCGCAAGCGCGCTGAGCTGCGACAGCGAAAGCGCATTGGGATTGCCTTGGGCGCGAAGACGCCGCACCAGCTGGCCGACGGCCAGGGTGAGGTCGGCCACGGCGGCGTCGAGATCGGGCTTCTGGGTGGAAGTCGAGTCCATGCCCGAAATGTAAATCTAAAACGCAAAACTTGCCAGTTTGACTTTCTATATCAGGCACTGATGCGGGGAAAAGACGACCGCGCCGGGGCTGACCGTGAAAAACATCCGCAAGATCCTGATGTTTCGGCTGAATTTACAGTGCGCATCATGCCGAGTCCCTACACTGTTTCGGCGTTTTTCTCCGCCCCGAGCGCCGCTGGCCAGCATCATCCCCCATGGATCAAGCCCATCCCTCCAATCAATCGCGTCGTCCGCAGAAGGCGATTCTGGCGCTGAATCTGGCCGGCTATGGCGTGGGCGCGCTGACGATTCTGGGTTATGCAGGAATCGGCCTGTTGCCGCCGCTCGTCGCCGCGGCGTATTTCGGCATCGGGGCGCTGGTCAACATCGGGCTGTATGCCTGGATTCAGCGCCTGAGCGACGAAGCGGTTCGCGCCAAGAGCTTTCCCACCTACGTCTTCCTGCTGCTCAACGTCGGCGTGCAGTTGGGTTTCGCCGTGTGGCAGCCGCAGATCGCCTTCATCGCCATGCTGATCCTGATCGGCATCGTGCCCATCGAGGTGCTGCGCTTCCGTCGCCGCCAGATTGCATTCATGTACGGGCTGATCGCGGTGATGACGCTGATCGCCCTGCTGCTCAGCGACGGGCGCTGGAGCATCCCGAACGAGGGCTGGCCCCAGACGGCGCTGCTCTGGCTGACCTTCACCGAGGCGATGGCGTTCAGCCTGGCAACGCAGTTCATCAAGGAACGCTACAGCCGCAAGCTGGTGCAGCACACCGAGAAGATCCGCGACGAGTTCAAGGCCTTCCGCAGCATCGCCTATCGCGACGACCTCACGGGCCTGGCCAATCGCCGCGCCTTCATGCAGCAGTTGTCGCAGACCCTGGTCAAACACCCGCATCAGGCCCTAGCCGTGGGTCTGATCGATCTCGACCGCTTCAAGATCGTCAACGACCGCCTGGGCCATGCCATCGGCGACCAACTGCTGGTGGAGGTCGGCCGCAGGCTGCGCGGGGTGTTGCGGCAGCACGATGTGCTGGCGCGATTGGGCGGCGACGAATTCGTGATGATGCTCACGCACTACACCTCGCTCGACCAGCTCCGCACCGTGGCCGACCGGCTGGTCAAGAGTCTGGAGCAGGAGTTCGTGGTGCAGGGCCATGCGCTGCAGATCGGCCTGTCCCTGGGCATCGTCATTCAGCAGCAGGCGCAGCCGGTGGATGCGCTGACGTTGATGCGGCGCGCCGACCTGGCCATGTACGCCGCCAAGGAAAACGGCCGCCAGCAGTTCCGCTTCTTCGATCAGCACATGGAAGACGCGCTGCAGGAGCACGATCGCAAGTTGAACTGGGTGCTCGAGGCGCTGCGCGACAAACGCCTGGAGCTGCACTATCAGCCCATTCTCTCGTTCGGGCGCCGTTCAGCGCCGGACGATGTCGGCATTCGCGGGGCCGAAGCCCTGCTGCGCCTGCGAGACGAGAACGGCGTGCACAGTGCCGCCACCTTCGAATCCGTGCTCGACGACGAGCAGATCGGCGTGCCGGTCGGGCGCTTCGTGCTGTCGGCAGCCCTGGAGCAGGCGCAGCGCTGGCATGCGCAGGGACACGACATCCCGATCAGCGTCAACATCAGCCCGCGACATTTTCTCGACCCGCAATTTCTGTCCGACCTGCGCTCGGCCCTGGAGCGGCACCCGCAGTGTCCGCCCGATCGGCTGATTCTCGAAGTCACCGAGCACGGCTCAGAGCTCGACAGCCGCATGGCCGGCTTTGTCGTCAGCCGCTGCCGCCATCTGGGCGTGCGGGTGGCGCTCGACGACTTCGGCACGGGCAGCGCCAGCCTGACCCATCTGCAGCAACTCGAAGTTTCGGCCGTGAAGATCGACCGCAGCTTCACCCGCGACCTTTTCACCAGCGGCGCGGGACTGAGCATCACCTACGGCCTGCTGCGCACCGCCGCACTGATGGGGCTGACCGTCGTCGCCGAGGGCGTGAGCACGCCTCAGCACGCCCTGGCGCTGGCCTCCATGTCATGCCGACGCTTTCAGGGCTATGCCATCGCCCGCCCGATGACAGCCGAGGCGATGGAAGCCTGGCTTGCCGATTGGCGCCGCCATCTGCCCTGGGCCGACCTGCTGGGCCAACAGGCGCAGATCTCGCCCGAAGCCATCCACGCCCTGGTGCAGCACAACAACACCGCGCTGCACGCCGAACGCGGCACCCTCAACACCGCCGAGCGCCGTCAACTGATGACGACCGACGCCCAGGCGCTGTGCGCACTGGGCCAGTGGTGCCATCACAGCGCAGGCCAATACAGCAACCGCCCCGGCTTTCTGCGCCTGATGCGCGAGCATCACGTGTTCCACACCCGGCTGCGCGAAGAACTGGCCGATGCCGGCCCAGGCACCGAATCGGTCAAGATCAAGACCCTGGGCGAACAGAGCCGCCTCATCCGCCACCAGTTCTGGAACCTCATTCTTCTGGGCGTCGATGCCGCGACCGAAGCGGGCACGGCCGACGCAGCGACGGCCTTCGACAGCGCATTCGACCCCACGCCGACCGAATCCGGCGAGACGCCCGCCGGGCCAACATCCCTCACCTTGGTGCTCTGAGTCGCCCCCCGAGGCCCGGCGGCTTGCAAACGAGCGGCGCAACATGGACACTTCGTCCCGACAAGACGCTCCCGCGGCAGCGCAAGATGACCGGCTTTTCCCGCCCACGGAAAATCCGGCGTCGGCGCCTCGAAGCCCAGGCCGAACATGACGCAGCGCGCCCCCGACCCCGCCCCCTCTTCCGCACCGCCAACCGCACTTCTCACGCGCACCCTTGTCGGCTATGTGCTCTACACGGGGCTGCTGCTCGCCTATGCGGGAATGGGGCTGCTGCCCTGGCTGGCCGCGGTCGCCTATGGCCTGCTCGGCGCGACGGTGAATCTGGCCCTGCTCAACGGGATGCTCTACTTTCCCCGGGGCCGCAGCGGCGCCGACGCCTTTCCGGCCACGCTCTACCTCCTGCTCAACGCGGGGCTTCAAGCGCTGTTCTTCGCTTTGCTGCCGCGGGTGGGCGGCCTGTTCGTGCTGCCTTTGATCGCGCTGGTGCCGGTGGCCGCGCTGCATGTGCGGCGCATGCAGGTCGCCGCGAGTCTGCTGCTGATGCTGGGACTCACCGGCGCAGCCGTCATGCTGACGCCCGGGCGCCTCGAATTGCCCATGGACGGCGACGCGCAGCGTGCCCTGGCGTGGGCGGCCCTGCTGGCGGTGCTGGCCTTCGGCGCCACGCTGATGATGACCATCGAGGGCTTCAACCGCCTGCTGATCCAGGACAACCTGCGGCTGAGCAAAGCCTTCAAGGCCCTGCGCCGCTACGCCCTGCGCGACGACCTCACCGGGCTGGCCAATCGCCGGATCTTTCTCGAGCACCTCAACGACCTGATGCGGCGCCACCCCGGCCAGGCGTTGAGCATCGGCCTGATGGACCTCGACCGTTTCAAGTCAGTCAACGATCGTCTCGGCCACGTGATCGGCGACCAACTGCTCATCGCCGTAGGCCAGCGCCTGCGCGGCGTGCTGCGCGAAGGCGATCTGCTCGCACGCTTCGGCGGCGACGAGTTCGTGGTGCTGCTGCCCGGCTACAGCACCGAGCAGCAGCTCAGCTTCATCGCCAAGCGGCTTGTCGATTGCATTGAGGAGCCGTTCCACATCCAGGGCAACAGTCTGCAGATCGGCCTGTCTCTCGGTCTGGTGGTGCAACAGCCCGACGCCCCCGTCGACGCCGAGACTCTGGTGCGGCGCGCCGACATGGCCATGTACGCGGCCAAGAAGAACGGGCGGCAGCAATACCGCCTGTTCGACCAGCAGATGGAAGATGCCATGCAGGAGCGGCATCGCAAACTGCAATGGGTGCAGGCCGCGCTGCGCGACAACCGGCTGGAGCTGCAGTACCAGCCCATCCTCTCCTTCGCCTCAGGCGCCGTTCGGATCGACGGCGCCGAGGCACTGCTGCGCCTGCGCGATAGCGCGGGCCTGCATCGTGCCGCCACCTTCGAGGCCGTGCTCGACGACGACACGCTCAGCGTCGCCGTCGGTCGCCTCGTGCTCGCCACGGCCATGCGCCAGGCCGACGCCTGGTTCGGCGCGGGACGGGCGCTGCAGATCAGCGTGAACATCAGCCCGCGGCACTTCCTCGATCCGCAGTTCCTCTCCGATCTGCGCAGCGTGCTCGCCCAGCACCCGCAGTGCCCGCCCAACCTGCTCGCCCTGGAGCTGACCGAGCATGGCTCGGAGCTCGACGGCGCGATGGCACGCTTCATGGTCGCGCAATGCCGCCAGCTTGGCGTGCAGGTCATCCTCGACGATTTCGGCACCGGCAGCGCCAGCCTCATCCACCTGCAGCAGCTCGAAATCACCTCGGTGAAGATCGACCGCAGCTTCACCCACGACCTGTTCACCAGCGGTGCGGGCTTGAGCATTTCCTATGGCCTGCTGCGCATCGCCGAGCTGATGGCGCTGGAGGTGATCGGCGAGGGCGTGAGCTCGGCGCAGCACGCCCTGGCTCTGGCCTCGATGGGCTGCCGCCGCTTTCAGGGCTATGCCATTTCGCCGCCGCTGTCGCTTTCCGACTTCGACGTCTGGCTCGCGCATTGGCCAGAGCTTGTCCCCTGGACCGCCTCGATCGGTCAACAGCCCGCACTGCCGGCCGAGGCGATCCAGGCCCTGGTGTGGCACAACGCCGTGGCCCTGCGCGCGCAGCAGGACACCCTGAGCGACACCGAGCGGCAACGGCTGCTCAAGCCCAACGCCGCGCTGCACAGCGAACTCGGCCTGTGGTGCCAGGCCCACCAATCCCTCTACGGCGACCGGCCCGCCTTTCTGCGATTGATCCGGGAACTCCACATTTTTCACACCCGCCTGCGCGAGCAGCTATCGACCAAGTCCCCCATCGACCCCGCCCAGGCGGCGCAACTCAAGGCGCATAGCCGGGTCGTGCGGCATCAGTTCTGGAATCTGGTGCTGGTGAGCATTCCGTCGGTGGCAGTCAGCGATGTGCGCTCCGAAGACACCGCCACGCCAGAGCGTGGCGACACGGCGTCGCAGTTGCCGACCGTGCCGGGATGAGGCCGTATTGCCCTATTGATCCGCCACCACCCGCACCAGCTGCGCCGCGCGTTTGGCCTTCTGCCGCGCGTCGTCGGTCGATTCGGCACGGGCCAGCGCCACGCCCATGCGACGCTTGACGAAACTCTCAGGTTTGCCGAAAAGGCGCAGATCGGTGCCCGGAATGGCCAGCGCGGCCTCCACGCCCTCAAAGCGCACGCCCTGCGCCTCGACGCCGCCATAGATCACGGCGCTGGCACCCGCAGTCTTGAGCGACGTGTCCACCGGCAGGCCGAGAATGGCCCTGGCGTGCAGCTCGAACTCGCTCTGCCACTGGGTGATGAGGGTGACCAGTCCGGTGTCGTGCGGACGCGGACTGACCTCGCTGAACCAGACCTGATCGCCCTTCACGAAGAGTTCCACGCCGAAAATGCCGCGCCCCCCCAGCGCCTCGGTGATGCGGCGGGCCATGTCGCGGCTGCGCTGCAGCGCCACCGGATGCATGGGATGCGGCTGCCAGCTTTCCACATAGTCGCCGGCCACCTGCACATGCCCGATGGGCTCGCAGAAGTCGGTGCGCGCAGCGCCGTCGGCGCCCACGCTCCTCACCGTGAGCTGGGTGATTTCATAGTCGAAGTCGATGAAGCCCTCGACGATCACGCGGCTCTGTGCCACGCGTCCGCCCGACATCGCCGCCTCCCAGGCCGGGCGCACGTCGGCGGGTCCGTCGAGTTTGCTCTGCCCCTTACCCGAGGAACTCATCACCGGCTTGACCACGCAGGGATAGCCGATGCCGCCGTCGATCGCGGCCTGCAGCTCCTCCAGCGAATCGGCAAAGGCGTAGGGCGAGGTGGCCAGGCCCAGTTCTTCGGCGGCCAGTCGGCGGATGCCTTCGCGGTTCATCGTCAGCCGTGCCGCGCGTGCGGTCGGAATGACCGTGACGACGCCCGCGGCCTCCAACGCTTCGAGTACCGGCGTGGCGATGGCCTCGATCTCCGGCACCACCAGATGCGGCTTCTCCTGAAGGATGAGCGCGCGCAAGGCCTCGGGGTCGGTCATGCTGA
>JAJTBQ010000054.1 GCA_021286835.1 Thiomonas sp. | reverse complement strand
GCCCATGGCCTGGAAGATGCGGCGGAAGTCGTGCCCGACGATCTGGTTGCTGCCTAGCTTGAGGGTATGCGCGCGGGCGCAATAGTCTTGCAGGGTCAGGCAGGGTATGGCCAGATGGGAGCTGGCATCTTGCAGGTTGGCGCGATCGGTCAACAGGCAGGTGGCCTGCTTGAGCAGGGCGAGGGTCTGCCCGTAGGGAAGCTCGGGAACGCAGGCCACCCGGGCGCCGCGCAGGGAGTTGCTCAGCCCGTATTGCAGCATGCGGCTGTGGATGGCTGCCGGCATGGGCCAGATGACGGGAAGGATGCGACTCAGACGCTTGGCGTTGGCCAGCATGTCGATCATCTTTTCACGCGTGGACGCCCACTCGGCATCTTCTAGCAGCAGCAGCGCAAAGCCCTGAGTGTTGGCAAGATAGGTCTTGGGCACGCCGATATCGGGTGCGAACTGCTTGGGGTCTGCGGCATGGGCGCTGGCCTGAAGCGTGGCGTCGATGCGCAGATTGCCGACCACTCGGATGGACTCGGGCGCGATGCCGTCATGCGTCAGCGCATCGGCACAGCTCGGACCGAGCGTCAGATGCAGATCGGTCAGCTGATCGATGAGGATGCGGTCGATCTCCTGCGGATCGTCCCGCTTTCCGTGGCGCAGACCCGACTCGATGTGAATGTGCGAGAGGTGCTGACGCTTGGCCATCAACGCTGCGGCCAGCGCGGCATCGCTGTGCGAAAAGGTGAGTACGGCCGCGGGCCGGTAGGTCGCGAAGATCTGGTCGAGCCAGTTCGTCCATACGGCCAGGCCGGGCTGCTCATCCTGTGCGTCGGGGAGCAGGGCAAGGTCGATTTCCGCCAGGGCCGGATCGTTGGCAACCGCCGACGTGGCCAGATGTTCCAGCCCGACCAGCAGCGGCACCGGCAAGCCGGAGTAGACCTTCATCTTCTGCATCAAGGGATGCAGGGCGATGCGATCCTCCTGCGTCTGGGCGATACAGAGCAAAGGCCCAGGTTCGCCGGGCTTGGGCGGCGCGGGCGCACGGGTCATGGCTTCGGCCACGTCGCGAAGGATGGGCAGGCCCTGCAGGCTTTCCTGCGCAGGCGCGCTGGGCGCGGTTGGGTTTGCAGGCGCGGGGCGGTGCACCGGCGCGGTGATGGTGGGGGCCTGGGGCTCCACGGGGTCGGCGGGACGCATCAGGCCACCGATCTCTTCGCGAATCTCACGGGCGACGGTATCGACGCGCGTCGCGTCGATCTGGTCGACGCTGTCGAGAAAGGCCGAGAGCAGCAGGCGGTTGCACAACATGTTGATGCGGCGCGGCAACCCTCCCGTCCAGTCGTGGATGGTGGAGAAAGCGGCATCGTCGAACCGCGGGCGGCCCGTCCAGCCCACCCGCTTGAGACGGTGGATGATGTAGGCCCGGGTTTCGTCGGCGTCCATCGGACCGATGTGGCAGCTGGCGATGATGCGCTGGCGCAGTTGCTCCAGATTGGGTGCCCGCAGCACTTCGCGCAGTTCGGGCTGGCCGACAAGGTAGCTCTGCAGCAGGGCGCGGTTGCCATACTGGAAGTTGGACAGCATGCGCAATTCTTCGATCGCCGCGGCATTGAGGTTCTGCGCTTCGTCGATGACCAGCAGGGCGCGCCGGTTCTGCAGCATCAGCGTGGTGAAGTGGGCTTCGATGGCGGCGAGCAGTTCGGCCTTGGTCGTGCTCTTCGACGGAATGCCAAAGGCGTTGGCGACCGCACGCAGGAGATCGTCGGCCTCCAGTTGCGTGCTGACGATCTGCGCTGCCGCGACCTTGGCCGGATCGAGCTCATTGAGCAGCGCGCGCACCAGGGTGGTCTTGCCCGCGCCGATCTCGCCGGTGACGATGATGAACCCTTCCCCCTGCATCGCGCCGAAGCGCAGGTATTGATGGGCGTAGTTGTGTCCCTTGCTTTCGTAGAGAAAGCTGGGATCGGGGTTGAGTTGGAAGGGGGGGGCGCTCAGGCCGAAATGTGCTGCGTACATGGACCTGAATCAGAACTGATGGGTCACGCCAGCGTAGATCGCCGATTCGTTCGCATTGAGGATGCCGGTATTCGCCGTGTCGAGCCATTGCCTGCGTGCGCCCAGCACCAGAATGGTTTGCGGGGAAAGGCGTCGGCTGAGTTGCGCGATGAGGGTGGTCTGGCGCGTGCTGACGCCCTCGTTCGGGCCGAACCCGGTGCTCAGGGCGTGCAGCACGCCGACATTCAGACTCATCACCGGTGTCAGACGCCGTCCGTAGCTCAGGCCTATGCCGTTCTGGTAATAGTCGGCCGAGACAATCAGCAGGTTGTTCAAGGGCGGCGTGCCCGGCAGAATCAGATCCTGCGTTTTGGTGTGAAACAGGGAGACGGTGTAACTGTTGCGCTGCGCCAGCAGAACCCCGGTGAGGGTCAGGGTGTTCTGCAAAGTGGCGGATTGGGTGTAATAGTTAACGGCGTTGGGCAGGGTGGAAGGCAGACCGGTGACCGCCAGCAGGTTCTGTACCGCCTGGGCCCGGGCCGCGGGGTCGGGATACTGCGAAGCCAGCATGCCGCTGAGCAGCGTGGACAGGCTGACCCCTGAAGGAATGGTCTGCAAAGAAGCGAAGTAGGACGACGGCGCACGGTTCCAGTTCAGGCGCAGGCTGAGCTGCTGGATCTGCTGCGAGGCGTTGATGTCCCAGCCGGTGCCGAAAAACCGGCGCTCCACCACGCCGTCGAAGCGGGTGTAGAGGTTGGGCCGCCAGTTGGCCTGCACGCCGTAGATGCTGTGGTTCAGACTGGCATAGCCGGTGGAGTAGCGCTCGTAACCGCCAATCAACCCGGCTTCGAAATGAGGGGTGAAGGCGTACAGAACACGGCCACGCGCGATTTCATCGCGTATTGTCAGTGCGCCGCTGTCGGTGTAGACGGTTTCCTCTTGCCGGGCATCGAGACCCCAGCCGAGCGGCGTGGGCCGCCGGTCGAGTCGGACGGTTTGCAGGCCGTAGCGGCCATTGCTCAGGTCGGCGCCGGTCTGATTGCCGCTGATCTGCGTCCAGGTGTTTTCACTGCGTGCCCGCAGCCGCAGGTTGTCGTCGAAACGGTGATCGATGTAGGGGCTGATCGTGTACTGGGTGGTGGTGTACGTTGCGGTGCCGGTGGACTGCGACGGAATGGTGGTCAGCGCGTTCTGCTGCGAAAGGACGTTGGCATCGAAATACAGCCATTGATCGATCAGTCTGGCGTTGAGCCCCAGGGTGCCCGAAGGCAGCAGCGTGTTGCTGTACGAGCTGCGGGCGTAGTACTGCCCATTGAGGGCGAAGTTGCCATAGGTTCGCAGCTCCGGCCCCACCGTTTGAAACGCGATGCCGGGGGTGACGCTGAGGATGGTGTCGGAACGCGCGGGCGTGGAGGTGCCGAAATAGGCATTGCTGGTCTGCACGACGGACATGCCGACCGAGGGCTGAACGAAATTGCCCCGGGCCGGAAGCGGCGCGCTGGCGCTGCCCAGCGGCGTCAACAGGCCACCCTGGGTCTCGTCACCCTCGAAGGTCTGGGGCAGGGTGACGCCACCAGGGACCGTGAGGTTGAGACCGGGGATGGTTTGACCATACGCCGCCCCGGCCTGCAGCAGACAGAACGCCAGCGGGGTCAGCGCGAACAAAACAGGACGGCTTGCAGTCTGCATGGCGGGCTCGGGTACGGTGAAGGTCAAGGCTGTGGGGTCAGAACATGCTCTGCGGGATGATGATGACGTCACCCGGCTCGACCGGGACGTTTGCCGACATTTGACCGCGCTTGAGCAGATCGCCCAGCTTGATGCTGTAGGTCTTGCCGTGCCGCTCAAGCACCGCGGCGTTGCCGTCGGCGAACTCGGTGAGACCCCCCGCGGCGATCATCACGTCGAGCAAGGTCATGTTTTCACGGTAGGGAATGGCGATCGGCCGAACCGCCTGGCCGACGATGCGAATCTGCTGGCTGTAGGGGCCCTGGAAGCCGGTCACGACCACGGACACCACGGGGTCGCGGACATACTTGGAGAGCTGAGTCTCGATCTCTTTGGCGATTTCACCCGGGGTCTTTCCGGCGGCCTGGACATCCGGTGCGAGAGGGGTTGAGATTTTCCCGTCCGGACGGACCTGGATCGACATGGACAGGTCCGGGTTGCGCCAGACGTTCACGTTGAGCGTGTCGCCCGCACCGACTTTGTAGTGATAGGCGCCCTGAGTGATCTTGTCGGGTGCGGCCGGGTAATTGTTGGCTGCGCAGGCGCCGAGCAGAAGGGCCGCGAGGGAAGCTGCGGCCATGCGCCAAAGACTGAAACGGGAATTGCGGTTCAACATGCTCGACCTCTGTAATGTCGGGGAAAGGGATGGAATGTGGCGAAATTGTCGAAAGCCAGTGTAGGAGGTTCAAGCCCTCATTTGATCGGTTTTCTTGTGCCTGGGCCTGTGAAATATCTCACGTCTGCTCCGGTATTCGCCCTTCTCCCCCTCGAATGAACGATCTGTGCGCCGGGTGTAGCTGCCTGACCACCCGAATGCGGGGGTAAAACGACAACGCCCGGGATGTCCCGGGCGTTGTCGTGAACGGGCCGCAGAGCGCGGCGCGTTCTTAGTGCGGCAGTCCGACGGTCGGGTTGCCGAGGTTGGTCCACTCGATCATCGAGCCGGTGTACAGCTTGGAGTTCTTGTTGCCCAGAATCTCGTGCGTGACAAACCAGGCGCCCGAGGCCAGGTGGCCGGTATTGCAGTAGGTCACGGTCGGCGCGTCGGGCTGAATGTTGAATTCCGCGTAGATCTTCTTGTAGTCGTCCGCGCTCATGAATTCATGCGCGGCGCCAACCGGCTTGACGATGGCGTCCGTCGGGAAGGAGCGCGCACCCGGCAGATGGCCACCGGTCTTGTTGACGGGCTTCTTCACGATGCCGAGGAATTGCGCGGTCGGGCGGGCATCAACGAATTGATCCTTGCCGCCTTGCAGACCTTCCTTGACTTGCTGCATCGTGGCCAGAATGGCCTTGTCTTCCGCGCCAGCGGTCCAGTTGCCCTTGGCCGGGGTCACTTTCTCGGTGGAGACGGGGAAGCCAGCCTGAATCCAGGCGTTGACGCCGCCATTCAGAATGGCGAGTTTGTCGCGTGGTTCGCCGAAGTAGCGCAGTTGGAAGTACAGGCGGGTGGCCATGTCCATGGAGTCAACACTCTCACCCGTGGGCACGATCACGATGGGCTTGTCGGTCTTGTTCACTCCGGAGTCGTCCATGACCTTGGTGAAGTACTCGGCCGTGGGCAGTTGAGCCTTGATCTTGACGCCGTCCACCGTACGTTCCTGACGGATCTTGCCGAAATCCACGGGAATGGCGCCTTCGATGTGGCCGCCGGTTTTCACCAGGGTCTTCACCTTGGTCTTGTCGTCGACTTCGAATTTCGGCTCTTCACTGAAGGTCTTGGGCTCGTCGCGGATGTCGATGATGGTGACTGCGTCCTTGTTGGCATTCAGCCATTGGGGCGTGACCAGCGGGCCGGGCAACGTGGCCGCGCCTGCCGTTTGTGCCGCGGCCACGGCAATGATGCTCAGACCGATCAGATGCTTCAGTTTCATGTTGGCTCCTCGTTTGGATGGGTGGAAATGTACTTTCAGGGCGTGTACCCGCCCGACTTTACTCAGGGCGCTTGCGCGCCCAACTCCTCCAACGCAAGAATCTGCGTCGAAAAATCGATACGGCACTGGCTCAGGATATGGGTGCGTCGGTCTTCAAACAACTGCGTCCGTCCCCGTGCTTCCAGTGCTTTGATACGCGCGTCGCGCAAGTGAATCACAAGATCGATCTGCGGGCGAAAAAAAGCAAAGACGGCATCGAGCCAAAGACCGACCTTGTGAGGCTTTGCATCTTTCAGCTCGGTCTGCCGGGCCAGTGTGCAAACGCGCTCCGCGTTTTCCCAGCATTCCGCGGTGACCCACTGGTTGGTCGTGAATACCCGCAAGGGCATACCGCGCCCGTCGACAGAAAGTCCTGCAATATGGGTGTAGCGCTGGTCATGCGGGCATGCTGCACTATCGTTGGGCGCGAACACATGAAAGTGGCCATGTTCGTCCTTCATGCGTTGTGCTGCGGCATGCGCGTGGTAATAAAACAGGGCCCCGCAGCGGCTCTTGGCATCCCGCTTGGGGTAGTGTTCCCACTCCACATAAGGGGTGGCGCCGATGATCTCGGAGATCACGGTCTTGCCTTTTTGCAGCAGGGATTGCGTCGCCTCCAGGGCGTGCTGGCCTGCAGCGTACAGATCGCTTCGCTCTTGTTCCGTCAATTCGCGCAAAAGTTCGACTGCGTAGCGCCGACCCTTGGGTGCGTGCCCGGACAACAGGGAAGTGGACTGGATCATGGGGTGTCATGGCGCCGTTTGCGATGCACGGCAAGCGGCGCCATGGTTCGACTCAACTTACTTGGAAGGCGCGCAAGGATTGCTGCTCTTCGAAGGCGCGCAAGGATTGCTGCTCTTCTTCTCCATCTTCTTCTTGGTGGGCGCACAGGGGTTGCTGGGCGCGCAGGGGTTGCTCGAAGCATGCGCGACACCAGTGGCCGACAGGCTCGACAGCGCTTGAGGCATGGGTGCCACGACAGCGGCGGCCAGGGCCAGGGCGGGAAGGGCATGAGACAGTTTGATGCGGGCTTTAGCCATAGGAAACTCCTGAAGAGTGGTTGGAAAACAGGACAATCGTTTGCGGCCCTGTCCGAAAAAAACGTGCGGACAGGGCCGTGCGCTGACAGTGCGCCTGAATTTAGCTGTTTTGCGCAGCGAAGGCGCCGGACGACTTGCCGCCTGCACCACGCGATTGCCTATTGGTGCGCGTCAGGTAACCCACGATCACCAGCACGGCGAACAGCATGCCCCAGACGGCCCACGCGGGCATGTGCAGCAGTTGCGGCAAGGTGAGGCCGTCCGGGCCGACCTGTTTCCAGGCCCAGCTCTCGACCGAGCTGAACACGGAATTGAAGCCCAGGGTGCCGATGGCGATGCCCAGGAGGAAGATCAGGCCATCGAGCTTGCCGGAGAACAGGGCCACGATCGAGGTGCCAGGACAGTATCCGCCCACGGCCATGCCCACGCCGATGAGCACGCCGCCGAGCGAGCTGCCCCAGATGAAGACCGAGGGCACGAACATATTGCTGACCTCGATGATGCCCATGCCTTGCAGCAGGTACAGACCGCCGGCAGAGACCAGAATGGCGGTGAACATGACCTTGAAGACGGCCCAATCCTTGAAGCGGAGCTGGGCGGTGAGCTTGCAGCCGCTGCCAAAGCCCGCGTTTTCAAGCACGTAGCCGAAGATCAGGCCGAGAATGATGCCCGACAGCGGGCCGGTGTATCCAAGAGGGAAGCTCATTTCCAGAGTCCTTTCGTCAGTTGCCCGAAGACGATGCCGGCGATGAAGAAGCCGATGAGGAACAGAAAGCCTGCGGCTGCCAGCGTGGCCGATCCGGACAGGCCCATGCCGCTGGTGCAGCCCAGCGCCAGACGGGCGCCAAAGCCGGCGGCAATACCCCCGATCACGGCGAGGACGAGTCGCAGGCTGCGGCCCGCCTGGGTGGGACCATCGATTTGGAATTTGAAGCGACCGGCCAGCACACTGCCGATCAGCGCGCCGATGGCCAGGCCGACGACTTCCCAGACGATCCAGCTGTCAAGTCCTGCTTCAAAAATGCCGTGCAAGTAGCTGTGGGGCGCCACGATATTCGAGTCCAGCGCCCCGGCGATGACGGCCGTCGCGCGGGTGGTGGCACCAGTGACGCCATAGCCGTTGCCGGTGACGAGAAAGGTGGCCAGTAGTCCAAGGCCCAGAATGACGCCCGCGACATAGGGATTCCAGAGTGGACGAGGTGTGTTGCGCATGAGTAGGCTTCCTCCAGGTGTTGTGCGGTGACCTCTGTGTGTCTCGCCGCGTGGATGATCGAGGGATCAAACTTGTCTCGAAATTCAGTATAGGAAAGATTTCACGATGCTTCCGGGAGTATTAGGGTTTAACCAGACTAGGACTAACACGGATGCAGATTTTTGAAATTTGCGTTTAATCAAACAATTCTGGCGGACTTGACAGGAACCGTTGGGGGGCGATCAGCCGTATAGCTATGCTTGAATACACGAATGTTTGATCAAGACTGCGGCAAGAGTCTGATGGGTTCACGAATCCATTGGCACGGCGGCCGTGGCACGCATCGTCAGGATCGCTGCTCCGGCCATACGCTTCGAATGGCACCTTGCCGGAGTTGTTGAAGCGCCGCCCGAGCGCATTCGGGCATTGACTTGCACACCAGGAGACTAGGGTATGGCACACATCGTTGTTTTGGGCGCGGGCATTGGCGGTATGCCAGCCGCCTACGAGTTGCGCGAAGCGCTTGGCAAGGCGCACAAGATCACGGTCATCAATGCCGTGGATTACTTTCAGTTCGTGCCGTCCAATCCGTGGGTGGCCGTGGGCTGGCGCAGCCGGGACGAAGTGATCTTCGGGATCAAGCCCTATCTGGAGCGCAAGGGCATCGATTTCATCGCCAAGGCCGTGACCAAGATCGAGCCTGAGAGCAACGTGCTGACGCTGCAGGATGGCGCCAAGGTCAACTACGACTATCTCATCATCACCACCGGGCCGAAGCTGTCGTTCGAGGAAGTGCCCGGCGCCGGGCCGCATGGTGGCTTCACCCAGTCGATCTGCAGCATCGATCATGCCGAGAAGTGCTACGCAGACTACGAAAAACTGGTCGCCAACCCCGGGCCGGTCATCATCGGCGCCATGCCGGGCGCGAGCTGTTTCGGGCCGGCCTACGAGTACACCATGGTGCTCGACACCGCGTTGCGCAAGAAGAAAATCCGCAACAAGGTGCCCATCACCTATGTCACGTCCGAGCCCTACATCGGCCACCTGGGGCTGGATGGGGTTGGCGACTCCAAAGGCATCATGGAGAGCGCGTTCCGCAGCCACGACATCCGCTGGATCACCAATGCCAAGACCACCAAGGTGGAAGACGGCAAGATGTTCGTCGACGAGCTCGACATGCAGGGCAATGTTTATAAGCAGCATGAATTGCCGTTCAAGCACTCCATGATGTTGCCGGCATTCAAGGGCGTCGACCCGGTTGCAGCGGTCGAAGGGCTCTGCAACCCTCGCGGCTTCGTCATCGTCGACCAGAATCAGCGCAGCCCCAAGTTCAAGAACATCTACTCGGCAGGCGTGTGCATCGCGATTCCGCCGACGGGCCCCACCCCGGTGCCTTGCGGCGTGCCCAAGACGGGTTACATGATCGAGTCGATGGTGACGGCCATCGTGCACAACATCGAGGAGGAACTCGCGGGCAAGCAGCCCACGCACCGCGGCTCCTGGCAGGCCATCTGCCTGGCCGACTTCGGCAATACCGGTGCGGCGTTCGTGGCCATTCCCCAGATTCCGCCCCGCAACGTCAACTGGTTCGGCGAAGGCAAGTGGGTGCATCTGGCCAAGATCGCCTTCGAGAAATACTTCATTCGCAAGATGAAGAAGGGCAATTCCGAGCCGATCTACGAGAAGTACATGATGAAGCTCATCGGCATGGAGCGACTGCTGCATCCCGAGCGCAAAGACTGAGCCTTGATCCGCACACCAGGCCCGCAGACTCACCGGTCTGCGGGCTTTTTTTTGCGTGGGACGTTCCGGTGGCACGGAACGTTCGCCACATCGATAGTCCTACGCCTTTCGGTAGGCTTGGGGGGCTTGTCCGTTTTGCGTTCATTCGATAGAGAGTTGACGATGTGGCTATCTTTGGCAATTTTTGTGTTGGCCGGCGCCTCGGCCGGTTTTCTGGGGGGGCTTCTCGGCATCGGCGGCGGATTGCTTTTGGTCGCAGCCCTCAGTTTTGCCTTGCCCGCTCTGGGCATTCCTGCCGATGAGGTCATCCATGTCGCCGTGGCGACGTCGATGGCCAGCATTGTGCTGACCTTCATTTCTTCAGCCACCGCGCACATCAAGCGCGGCGGCGTGCTGTGGCCGAGCTGGCGCTGGCTGGCGCCGGGCATGGTGATTGGCGGCTTTTTGGGCGCCCATCTGGCGCAGATGCTCAGCGGCCAGGCTTTGCGCTACGTCATTGCCGGATTCTGCGCCATCATGGCGGTGCAGATGGCCCTTGGCAAGAGCAAGAAGACCATGGCGGGGCAGGAACATATCCCTCGTTCGCCCTGGTTGCTGCCGACGGGCGCGGGCATTGGCGCGGTGTCCTCGGTCGTGGGAATCGGGGGCGGGTCGATGACGGTGCCCCTGCTTGTCGCCCTTGGCGTGCAGCCGGTCAAGGCGGTGGCCACAAGTACGGTGTGCGGACTGGCGATCGCGATTTCCAGTGCGCTGAGCTACATGCTCTCCGTCCATGCGCCAGCCCATCCCTTGCCGACAGGAGCTCTGGGCTATGTGTTCCTGCCTGCTGCGGCGGCAACGGCAGTGGCCTCCATGGCGCTGGCGCCCTATGGCGTGCGTGTGGCTCACCGCATCTCCGGCCCTTCGCTCAAGCGTGTTTTCGCGATTTTCCTGGT
>JAJTBQ010000053.1 GCA_021286835.1 Thiomonas sp. | reverse complement strand
CCTCCCGCGCACAGGCGCGCGCCATCACGAGAACTTGATCAGCGTCGCCCTAGAATCCGCGCATGACTTCCACGACCTTCACCCCTCCCCAATCGCTTGTCATTGCCTCGCGTGAAAGCCGCCTGGCGCTCTGGCAGGCCGAGCATGTGCGCGACAGGCTGCGCAGCCTGTATCCCCAATGCGATGTGCGGATCTTCGGCATGACCACGCAAGGCGACCAGATTCTCGACAAGTCCCTGGCCAAGATCGGCGGCAAGGGGCTGTTCGTCAAGGAACTCGAAGTCGCCATGGAGCAGGGACACGCCGACCTCGCCGTGCATTCGCTCAAGGACGTGCCCATGGTGTTGCCGCCGGGTTTCGCGCTCGCGGCGGTGATGGAGCGCGAAGATCCGCGCGACGCCTGGGTGAGTCCGCGCCATGCGAGCCTGGCAGAGCTGCCGGAAGGCGCCGTGGTCGGCACCTCCAGTCTGCGCCGCGAATCGCAGCTGCGGGCGCGCTATCCCCACCTGCAGGTGCAGGCCTTGCGCGGCAATCTCGATACGCGGCTGCGCAAGCTCGATGAAGGGCAGTATGCCGGCATCCTGCTGGCCGCGGCCGGACTGAAGCGGCTGGGCCTGGGCGAGCGCGTGCGCGCCGTCATCGATGCGCAGGACATGATCCCCGCCGTCGGTCAGGCCGCGCTGGGCATCGAAATCCGCGCCGACCGGCCCGACCTGGCCCAGGCGCTGGCCCCGCTCAACCACCTGCCCACCGCGCTGTGCGTGCATGCCGAACGCGCGGTGTCGCGCGGCCTGGGCGGCAGTTGCACCACGCCCATCGGGGCCTATGCCACGCTGGAAGGCGATGACATGGTGCTGCGCGCCGTACTCGGCCTGCCCGACGGCAGCAGGGCGTTGCACGCGACATCGCGTGCCCGCGTCACCGAACTGTCGCAGGCCGAAGCGCTGGGCCAGCAGGTGGCCAGGCAGTTGCGCGACCAGGGTGCGGACGCCTTGCTGGCGCAGCTCGGCGTCCACTGACGGCAAAGGCTGCCGTGGCGCCCATGCTCAACACCACGCTGATCTTCACTCGCGTGCCGTCGCACACCGGTGCGGCGACGCAGGGGTTTGCCGCCGCCGGCGTGGAGGTACTGGACTTTCCTCTGCAGCACATCGGCCCGCCCGGTGATCTGGCGCGATTTCACGCCGCGCTGGCGGCGCTGCCGCAGACCGATCTGGCCATCCCGGTCAGCCCCACCGCAGTGGCGGCCGTCTTTGCGGCGCTGCAAGGCGTCTGGCCTGCGCGCTGCGCCATCGGCGTCGTGGGGGAGGGCAGTCTGAGTGCCGTGCGCCGGGCCCTGGCAGCGCAGCCGGAAGATGCGCCCTGGCCCCGACTGATCGCCCCGCAGACGGGCGAGGCGTCCGGCGCAGAGGGCGACTCGGAGGCCTTGTGGGACGCGCTCCAACTGGCTTTTCCTCCAGGTCCCGTAAGCACTTTTCCGTGGGCAGGACGCCATGCCCTCATCTTCCGCGGCGGTGCGGGGCGCGATCTGTTGCAGCACAAACTCGAGTCGGCCGGTGCCAAGGTCAGGGTGGTCGAGGCCTACAGCCGGCTGGCTCCGGAGTACGACGCCCACACCGCCGGTCTGCTGCGCAAGGCGTTAGGCAGCGGCGGCTGGTGGCTGTTCTCGTCGTCCGAGGCCGTGCGCAATCTGCAGCGTTTGCTTGAGCAGGCGGGGCTTGGTTCCGCCGTGCTCCGTCAGCAGCGGGCGCTGGCCATTCACGGCCGCATCGCGCAGGCGCTGCAGGCCGCAGGTTTCGGCCGTGTGGAATTGACCCGTGCGCCGCCCGAGGCCGTTCTTTCCGCACTGCAGCGTTTGGAGGCACCTAGTGCTTCTCACTCCTAGAATGCTTGCATGACCGAGTCCAGCACCCCTCCCGCGGCAGAGCCTTCTTCGGCGGCCAGCACGGCCCTCAACGAACGTGCGACGCCTGCTCCGGCCAGCCCTGCCGATACGACTTCAACCTCGGACGCGCGCCCCGCGATGGTTGGGCTGCCCGGCGCGCGCTGGGTGTGGCCGGTTCTCGCGGCCCTCGTCATCGGGCTGGTGGTCATGGCTTGGTGGCTGAACAGCCGCTTGTATGCCACCCAATCCGAAATCGCCCAGCGGCTGCAGGCGGCCACGACCAATGCCATCGAGGCCAAGACGCTCACCAAGCAGGCCAGCGACTCTGTGCGTGATATGACCGCACGGATCGCCGTGCTGGAATCGCGCCAGCAGGATTTCGCCGCGCAGCGCCAGGCGCTGGAGGCGCTATACCAAGACTTCGCCAAGAGCCGCGATCAGGCGCGCCTGTCCGAGACCGGCCAACTCATTGCGCTGGCGCAGCAACAGGCGCAGCTGGTCGGCAACGTCCAGCCCTTGATCGCCACGCTGCAAAGCGCCGACGCGCGCTTGGCGCGATCGCCCAATCCCAAGGCCCAGATCCTGCGGCGCGCGGTGCAGGCCGATCTCGCCCGACTGCGCAGCGCCGTCACCCCGGATATCGCGGCGGCAGCCCACAAGCTCAACGATCTGGCCGCTCTGGTCGATGATCTGCGATTGATCTCCTCGGCCGCGCCGCTGCACGAGGCGCACGCTTCCGATGCGGCGCCAGCCGTGGCGGCTTCGGCGGCGGGGCCGCGCTGGGCGCCCTGGATGGGGGCATGGTTCGAACGGTTCCGTACCTCGCTGGTGCAGTTGTTCGGCGTCACCCGCGTCGATTCGCGCGACGCCCTTCTGGCCTCGCCGGAGCAGGGCGAGTTCCTGCGCGAAAACCTCAAGCTGCGCATTCTCAACGCCAGGCTCGATCTGCTTTCGCGCAACGCCGTGGCCTATCGCAGCGATATGCGAGGTATCGACGAGACGTTGAAAACCTATTTCGACAGGCGGCAGCCGCGCATGGTGCAGGCCTTGTCCCTGGCCCGCCAGGCGTCGCAGCTCGACCTCTCGGCCAATCCTGCGGCCAATCTGGAGTCGCTGGCCGTGCTTTCCACCCTGGACAGCGGGGCGCCCTGATGCGCTGGCTCTTCTGGGTCTTGATCCTGGCCGCGGCCGCGGTCCTGGTGGCGCTGGGCACCACGCTCAACACCGGCAACGTTGCCGTGCTGCTGCCGCCCTGGCGGCTGGACATCTCGCTGAACTTCGCGGTTCTGCTGCTGCTGCTTGGCTTCGTCGCGTTCCATCTCATGCTGCGCGGACTGGCGCTATTGCTCGGCATGCCCAGGGCGGCGGCCGAGTTCCGGGCGCGGCGGCGCTTGCGACTGGCCGCGCAGGCGCTGCACAACGGCATGTTCGATTATTTCGGCGGTCGATTCCGCCGCGCCGAACGTGCCGCGCAGCGCGCAGCCGAGTTTGAAGACTTCGCCGCGGCGGCCTTGATGACCGCCGCACAGTCCGCTCAGCAGCTCCAGGCCTACGACCGGCGCGATGCCTATCTGGCCCAGTTGCCGCCGCAGGCGCAGGATGCGGCGGCCCTGCTGCAGGCGCAATGGCAGCTCGACGCGAAACAGCCGCGCGAGGCCCTGGCGCAGTTGCGCGCCTTGCCCGCCGGCGTGCAGCGGCGCACGCACGCCCTGCGCATCGAGCTTCAGGCGGCGCGCAAACTGTCGGATCACAAGGCTGTGCTGCGACTGGCGCGGACCCTGCTCAAGCATGGCGCGCTGCATCCGGCGGCGGCCCAGGCCATGCTGCACACCGCGGCAACCGGCCTGCTTCGGCAGGCAGGCGACGATCCGCAGATCTTGCGCAGCACCTGGAATCAGCTCACCGCACAGGAGCGCAGCGACCCGGCCCTGGTGGTTGCCGCCGCTCGCGGCTTCGCGGCAGCCCAGGCACCCGACGAGGCGCGAGCCTTGCTCGCCGCGGCCCTGAACCGCGCGCAGGCAGAGCCGGGCCTGTTCATGCCCTCCCTGCGCGGCATGCTGTCGGGCATCGATGCCGCATTCGTGGCCCAGACCGAACAATGGCTCGGACGCTGGCCGCAGGAGGCTCAGGCCCATTTCCTCGCCGGGGCCGCATGCGCCGAACTGCAGCTCTGGGGCAAGGCGCAGCAGCATCTACAAAAGGCCATTCAGGACTGCAGCGACGATGAGAACCGTCTGCGAGGCCAGATCCACGCCGCGCTGGCGCATCTGCTCGAAGGCATCGAGCGCGAGGACCAGGCGCAGCGCCATTGGCGTGCGGCCGCACTCGATCTTTCGGCGCTCGACATGACCGCTCGTCCGGCCGAGCGCGGCTGAACGCCGTCGCGCAGCGCCAGCCATTCCCATCAGGAGATCTTGATGCACTACCTCACCATCGACGAGGTGATCGGCAACACACCCTTGGTGCAGTTGCAGCGTGTTCCCGGTGCCGACAACGCACGGCGCGGCAATGTGATTCTTGGCAAGCTCGAAGGCAACAATCCCGCGGGCTCGGTGAAGGATCGCGCGGCGATCTCCATGATCCGCCGCGCCCAGGAGCGCGGGACCATCAAGCCCGGCGATACCCTGATCGAGGCGACCTCGGGCAACACCGGCATTGCGCTGGCCATGGCCGCAGCGATTCTCGGCTACCGCATGGTGCTCATCATGCCCGAGAATCTCAGCATCGAGCGCGCCCAGACCATGAAGGCCTTCGGTGCCGAGCTGCTGCTCACGCCCAAGAGCGGCGGCATGGAGTATGCCCGCGACCTGGCCGAGCAGATGCAGCGCGAGGGCAAGGGACTGATGCTCGATCAGTTCGCCAATGCCGACAACCCGCGCGCGCACTTCGAGACCACCGGGCCCGAGATCTGGCGCGATACCTTCGGCCGGATCACCCACTTCGTCAGCGCCATGGGCACCACCGGGACGATCACCGGCGTATCCCACTATCTCAAGTCGCAGAACCCCGCGGTGCAGATCATCGGCGCCCAGCCGGAGGAGGGGTCCAGCATTCCGGGCATCCGCAAATGGCCGCAGGAATACCTGCCCAAAATCTACGAGCCGCAGCGGGTCGACCGGCTGGAATATGTCAGCCAGGCCGCAGCCGAGAACATGGCGCGCAAGCTGGCGCGCGAGGAAGGCCTGTTCTGCGGCATCAGCGCGGCGGGCGCCTGCGAAGTGGCGCTGCGCATAGCCCGCGAGGTGGAGAACGCCACCATCGTCTTCGTGGTCTGCGACCGCGGCGACCGCTATCTCAGCACGGGCGTCTTTCCGGCTTGACCCTGCTTCAGCCCGAGTGCGCCGGCGTGCTCGCCGCGCTCGCGGGGACCTGCGCCACGCCCTGATCCGGCACGCTGTACGCCCCGGCCGCGAAGACATGGCTGTAGCCGATGTCGAAACCGATGGCCAAGCAAACGACAAGCAGTGCCGCGAGGCCCGCGATATAGAGTTTCGTTCCCATGATGAATCCCGTTGGTGAATCCGTGCATTCGCACGGACTTATGTCTTCAACTTAGGCTCTCGCGCAGAGGGCGCAAGGTCTGCTCACCAACCGTCACAAGCGATACCTCTGGAGAGGAAGTCCAGCGGCAGGCGGCGCCGATTACACTTGGTTTCTTGCGCTCCGCCAAGGCGAGGCTGCAAGCTGATCGTCAGGCTATCCCGGGCCGACGTGCCGCGTTCATGCCGGGATGTCCTGTTCAAGCGATCATCATGACGTGTGCGTTGCAAGAGGGTCTGCCTTCACTGGGGGTGCTATTCGGGAACATGGCCGATGCGGTCTACCTGCTCGACCCGATCACCTCGAACATTCTGTGGTGCAACCCCAGTGCCCATGCCGCCCTCGGCCTGGAGGCGAGCGAAGTGCTGAATCACTCGGTGCTCAGCCTGCAGATGGATGTGACGGGCCTGCCGCAGTGGGCTGATATTGCGAGGGTCATCCGAGGGGCATCCTGCTACACCTTCCTGGGTCGGCACCGCCACAAAGACGGAGGCGAGGTGCCGGTGGAAGTCAACACCACCGCATTCGCCCTGAACGGGCGCGAGTACTTTCTTTCGGTGGCGCGCGACATCAGCCGACGCATGAATCTGGAGGGGGCGGCCAGTACGCAGGACGAGCGTCTGCGCTTCGCGCTCAACCTGGCGATGGACGGTCTGTGGGACTGGAATATGCGCACCGACGAGGTCTATTTCAGCCCGCAGCTCAAGCGCATGCTTGGCTACGGTCCCGATGAGATGACGCCGCATGTCGATACCTGGAAGCGCAACATCCATCCGGATGATCGCGATCAGGTGATGTCGCTGATCGAACAGCATCTGCGCGGGCGCCTGATGCGGTTCGAGGCCGAGTACCGGCTGCGCAATCGCAACGGCCACGACATCTGGGTGCATGATCGCGGGCAGGTCTGCGAACGCGATGCCCAGGGCAACCCCACGCGGGTCGTCGGCATGGTACAGAACGTGACCGATCGCAAGCTGCTGGAGCTGCGACTGGAAAGGATGGCCAGCATCGACGACCTGACGCAGCTTCCCAACCGCCGCGCCGGCATGGCGGTGCTGTCGCATCAGGTCGAGCTGGCGCAGCGTGGCGGCCTGCATCTGTGTGTGGGCGTGCTCGACATCGATGCCTTCAAGGCCGTCAATGACCAGTTCGGTCATGCCAAGGGTGACGCAGTGCTGCATCAGGTGGCCACGCTGCTGCGCCAGACCCTGCGTCCCTGCGACTATGTGTACCGCTCGGGCGGAGAAGAGTTCATCCTGTTGCTGCCCGACGTGCAGCCCGAGACCGCCTATGCCATCGCGGCAGACATCCACGCCGCGCTGGAATGCAAGGACTGGGAAGCCGATCTGGAGATGGGCGCGCTGACCGTCAGCATCGGGCTGGCGTGTTTTCCCTTGCAGACCCCGGCGAGCAAGCTGCTCGATCTGGCCGACCTGGCCTTGTACCGGGCCAAGGAAGAGGGCCGCAACCGCACCTGCGGACCGCTTGAGCCGACGCAGGCAGCAGTGACCCGGAGCGGCAGGCAGTGAGTTGTCACACTGACTCTCAAGCCGGGCTGGCGCTGTGCCGACGCCCGGTTTGATGCGCTAAGGGCAGAGGGCATGCATCTTGCATGCACGCCTCGCGTGCCGCCTGTGCAGGTTCACCGTTCTGTTGCACCGCGCTGCTATGGTGTTTTCACTGCAACGCCGACGTAGAGTAGTTGGCACACATTCTGGAGATGAAGATGAGCATGATCCACCTGATAGGCGGTGAAAAAGGTGGAGTTGGCAAGTCGTTGATGGCGCGACTGCTGGCGCAGTACTGCATCGATCACGCCCTGCCTTTCGTCGGTTTCGATTCCGACAAATCGCATGGCGCGCTGCTGCGTTTCTATGCCGACTACACCTCGCCGGTCATCGTGGACCGCTACGAGAGCCTCGACCGCATTGTCGAGGCGGCCAGTGCCGAGCCGCAGCGGCGTGTGCTCGTCGATCTGGCGGCGCAGACCCAGGCCGCGCTGGAGCAGTGGATGGACGACTCGGCCCTGCTCGACCTCACCCCGGAACTCGGCCTGCAACTCCGCTACTGGCATGTCATGGATTCCGGGCGCGATTCGGTCGATCTGCTGCGCACGCTGCTCGACCGCTTCGGCGGCCGTCTCAACATCGTGCTGGTGCTCAACCAATTGCGCGGCGACGACTTTGGCATCTTGGAACAGTCGGGCCAGAAGCAGCGCGCACTCGAATTCGGCGCCCGCATCATGCCGCTCAAGCGTCTGCACGAAGCCGCCATGATCAAGATCGACGCTACCAGCAGCAGCTTCTGGGCCGCCACGCACAGCGGCGCCGCGCACGAGATGGGCATTCTGGAGCGGCAGCGGGTGAAGACCTGGCTCAAGGCCGCTTATCAGGAGATCGACGCGCTGGGCGTTTGATCCGCTGCGAGTTCCTGCAGGATGCCGCATTGCGCCGTGCGGCGCGGGCTGCCGTCTTGCGCGCCGCACTGCTGACGCAGGGCGCCAAGCTGCTGTTCCAGCATCTCTAAGTGCGCGATGCGCTCGCGTACCTTGCCGAGTTGCAGGTCGATCAGTTCGTCCACGGCGGTGCAGTCGGCCTGCGGCTGCGCGGCACACTGCAGCAGCCTGTCGATGTCCGCCAGGCCGATGTCGAGCAAGCGGCAGCGGCGGATGAATTGCAGGCGCTGCAAATGTGTTGCCGTGTAGGCCCGGTAGCCATTGGCCAGGCGCTGTGGCGCGGGCAGTAGGCCGGTTTTTTCGTAGTACCGCACAGTGTCCGCTTCCGTGTCGGCGCGTGCTGCCAGTTCGCTGATGCGCATGAAAGACCTCCTCCAATTCAGGCTCATTTTCAGTGTAGGACTTGACCCTGGAGTGGCTCCAGGCTGTGCAATGCGGCATTGCGATCAACAAGGACAAGACGAATGCCCGGATGCTGTCAAAACGATCACTGCGCGTCCAGCGCGAGCGCCAGTGCAGCGCGTGCCGCCAGCCCGGCGTGGCGGCGGGTGTTGTGGATCGCGCTGCTCATCAATGCCGCCATGTTAGGCGTCGAAGTGTGGGGCGGCCTGCAGGCACATTCCGCGTCGCTGCTGGCCGATGCGCTCGATTTCGCCGCCGACGCCGCCAACTACGGCCTGTCACTGGCGGTGCTGGGCATGGCGCTGCACTGGCGCTCGCGCGCAGCGTGGATCAAGGGTGCGTCGCTGCTGACGTTTGGCGTGTTTGTTCTTGCGCGGGCGCTGTGGGGTGTGTGGGCGGGCCAGCCGCCGCAGGCCGTCACCATGGGCGCCATTGCCATTGCCGCGATGATGTCCAACGGCATCGTCGCGGTGCTGCTTTACGCCTGGCGCGATGGCGATGCCAATATGCACTCGGTCTGGCTGTGCACCCGCAACGATGTGTTGGGCAATGTTGCCGTGCTGTTTGCGGCGCTGGGTGTTTTGGGCACAGGCACGCGCTGGCCCGATCTCGCCGTGGCGGCCGTCATGGCCGCGCTCGGTGTGAGCGCGGGGTGGAAGATCATGCGTCTGGCTCGGGCGGAACTGCGCGAGCATGCCGCCCGGGACGCGACTGCTGTCATTGGAATTCGAGGTACGCGCGGGTGATGTTCTTCTTGTCGATGCCCTCGAAATTGTCGAGCTTGCGGAAGGTCTCGGGCGCCGAGGCGTGCAGGCGCTGCACGGTCTTGTCCATGTCGTCCATGTTCTGCGCCGCGGGCTGCACTTCTCGCACCAGCCAGTCGAGGTAGTCGCCCGTCTGCGCCTGGGCCTGGGCCAGCGAACAGGGCTTGCCGTGACCGGGGATGATGATCTCGGGCTTGAGGGTGGTGGCGAAGGTCTTGAAGGTCTGCGCCCATTGGTCGACACGGCTGCCGTTGTCGAGCACGCCGAGCATGCGGTCGGCAAAGACCAGATCGCCGCTGAAGGCAATGCGCTGCTTGGGCAGCCAGACCACGGCATCTCCGGGGAAATGTCCGGTGCCGAAATGGCGCAGTTCAAGCTCGATGCCGCCCAGCTTGAGTTTGGCCTCGTTGCCGGGCAGCGGGTCGGGGCTGCTCATGGGGACCGTGCCGTCGGCCGTCTTGCCAAGGAGCATGTTCAGGCCCTGCATTTCCTGCGCGGCGTTGGCCTGCTGCACCTTGACGGTCACATCCAGGGCGATGATCTTCGCCCCCTGCGCCGCGAAGGTGGCGTTGCCCAGCCAGCGGTGGTCCTGGCTGCCGGTGTTGATCACCCAGCGCACGGGTTTGGGGGTGATGGTCTTGAGCGCGGTCTCGATGAGTTCGGCGCCGGCCTTGGTCGCGCCGCTGTCGATGAGAATCACGCCGTCCGGGGTGACGATGGCGCCGAACGTGGCGTTGTCGCCCGCGTTGGCAACGTCGCGCTGGCCGAGCGGTCCGACGAGGGCATAGATGTCGTCGCCGACTTTCACAGGTTGCAGCACGCTGGCGTGCGCGGCGACGGCCACGGCCGCCAGGGCGGCGCAGGCAAGGGCTTTGGCAAAGGTCTTGATCATGATGGACTCCCCGGACAGGTTCACTTCAGCTTGTAGGCCGAATGGCATGCCACACAGTTCTGGTTGATTTTGGCCAAGGCTGCGAGCGCGGGTCGCAGATCGCCGCTGACGCTGGCGTCCTGTGCGGCCATCGCAAACTGGCTGGCGCTCTGGTGCATGGCATAACCCAGTTCGCGCATGCCTGCGGGCATGTAGCGGGCCGAGTCGTACATGTCGCCATGCATGGAACTCAGCCCCAGCTTGTTTTCGGCCAGCCGGGCCGCGAGTTCGTACTCGCTCTTGGACAAGGCCATCTGGATCTCGCCCAGCGCTTGCAGGTGCGCGCGCATTTCCGCCAGCGTCGCACGTTTCGCGGCGGCGGGAAAGTGCACCGCCTTGCGAACGTCGGTCTTGGGCGCGGCCTGCTTGGTGACGGTGGCCTGCGGCATGGCATGCTGATGCATGCCGTGCTGCGCCATGTCGTGCTGCATGGGCGCCGCGGTTTGCGCCAGGGCGAGGGGCATGCCGATGCATGCGGCGAGGCACGAGAGGGTCAGGCGTTGAAGAAGGAGACTTGGAGTCATGACAAAGGCAGAGAGATAGGGTTGACGGCAACACCGCATGGTGAGGCCCAGGGTTAGCATCTGTCCATGATTTCAATCATGTCAGTTCCGC
>JAJTBQ010000415.1 GCA_021286835.1 Thiomonas sp. | reverse complement strand
GCCCCCCTCGCGGCCACGCTGGCCCAGTGGGACGCGCTGCACGCCTGGAGCGGCCAGCGCGTATCGGTGCAGGACCGCGGACAGACCCTGTTCAGCGGCACGGCTCTGGGCATTGCCCCCGATGGCGCCTTGCGGGTGGACACCCCCGAGGGCGAGCGCCGCGTCCTCAGCGCCGATGTGTCCTTGCGCCTTTCCGAGAAGGTCTGATCCACCCTTCGCGACAGACACGGCAAAATGACGGCGCTTCACTGACGACGGCCTTCGCCCTCACTCCTTCACCCGGTTTTCCATGCGCGCCCTGCTCCTCGCCCTGCTGCTTGCCAACCTTGTCTTCTTCGTCTGGTCACAAGGCTGGATGGCGAGCGCCGGGCTGGGGCCGGTGACGCAGCGCGAGCCCCAGCGCCTGGCCATGCAGATCCATCCCGAGCAGGTGCAGATCACGCCGCTGGCCAGCGCCTCGGCCACCCCCGCCAGCGCCCCGCAGCCCGCGTCTTCAGCGCCGGCCAGTGCCCCCACCGAGCCCGACTCCACCCCTTCCGCACCCGCGCCGCAAGACGCCGCCAACGACAGCGCGTCCACCGTGTGCCGCCAGATCGGGCCGTTCGGTGCCATGGAGTCGGCCGCGCTCGCGCAGGCGCAGGCCGTGCTGGCCAGGGCCGGGCTCAAGGCCAAGGCCCACAACACGCCCGTACCCGATCAATGGATGGTGCTGCTCGGCCCCTTCCCCAGCCAGGACGCGATGCGCACCGTGCTCGATCAGATCGCCCAGCAAGGCAAGGTCAAGGTGTTCGCACCCGTAACCGATCGGCCGCGCTATGAGCCGGGCATTTCTCTGGGCGTCTTCAGCAACGAAGATGCGGCGCAGGAGCAGTTGCAGATCGTGAGGAAGCAAGGCGTGCAGGGCGCGAAGGTGGTGCAGCGCAACGCCGGACTGAACCGCGTCACCCTGCGCCTTCCCGCCCTCACTCCGCAGCAGGTCAAGGCGCTCGGCGGCGTGGCGGGCCAGCTCGGCGGGCAGATCGTCAAGACCTGTGCGACCGAGGCGGCAGCGCCGTAAATCTCAAACGCTCACTGGAGAAGCGCCATGTCCGCCGGCCTGTCCCAGCCCCGTTTCACCTACGCCGACTATCTCGTCTGGGAAGAAGCCCAGCCCGAGCGTCACGAATACCTCGGCGGCGAGGTCTTCGCCATGGCCGGCGGCAGTACCGCACACAATACCCTCAGCCTGAATGCCGCCATCGCCCTGCGCGCCCAGACGCGCGGCACGCCTTGCAGGGTCTACATGGCCGACGTCAAGCTGCGCGTGGAAGCCGCCAACGCCAGTTTCTACCCCGACGTGTTCGTCACCTGTTCGGCCGCAGACGCCGCGCGCAGCAACCAGCAGCAGGAGGCCCTTCTCATCGTCGAGGTTCTCTCGCCTTCGACCGAGGGCCACGACCGGGGCGATAAATTCTCCGCCTACCGCATGCTGCCCAGCTTGCAGGCTGTGGTCTTCGTCGCGCAGGGCCAACCTCACATCGAGGCCTTCATCCGTAGTGCGGACGG
>JAJTBQ010000414.1 GCA_021286835.1 Thiomonas sp. | reverse complement strand
AGTGCCCGGGATAGTGCCCGGCGGCGATGTCGTCCATCAGCGAGGGGTGGCCTGGAGACCAGCCGAGCCGGTCTCGGGTCATCGCATTCGAGGCTGGGGCATCCATGCCGAAGAACATGCCGATCCAGTCGAAGTGCGCCTTGGCCTGATCCGTTGGCAGGCTGGCCAAGGGAACATGGTGATATTGGCCGAGAGCCTGAGCGATGTCGCGCGTGGCAAGGCCTTCTTCGGCGACGGCGTGCCATACCGAGCCGGCCGGCGCCTTATCCACGGCCAACTGCACCAGCCTGGCGGCATCCAGGCGATGCACGGCTGGCCATCGGTTCAGACCTTCGCCCAAATAGGCCGAGATGCCGCGCTCCCGCGCGATGCGCGATAGCACCGCCATAAACCCATGGTCCCCACCGGCACCGTGCACGGTCGGAGCGAACCGCACGACCATGCTGCGCACATCGCGGGAGGCCAGATCCAGGGCATAGGCTGCGTTGCGCAGGCGGGGGTGAAGCGCGGGGTTGGGGCGGTCCAGCTCGGTGCCCAATCGGCCAGCGGCCAGTCCCAGCGTGCCCGAGGCGATCAGCAAAGGGCCGCCTGTGCCGGCCAACCCTTCGGCGAAGACTTCGATCGCGGCACGATCGGTCTGCGCAGCCGCTTCCATACGCGAGAAGTCGTGGACGTAGCCCAGATGCACGACGCCTTCCGCTCGCACCGTGATGGCACGCAGCCCCTCCAAATCTTCCAGCGAACCCCGGACGGGCTCGGCGCCGAGGCTGGCAATCGTCGTTGCGGCGGAATCGGATCGGGCCAGGCCGAGCACCTCGTGCCCGGCCGCCAGAAGTTCGGACACGCTGGCGGAGCCGATCCAGCCAGATGCCCCGGTGACAAGAATGCGCATGACAGTCCTCTCAGTGAGTGTTGACACAATGTGACATCAGTGTAGGCCTATGATGTCACTCTGTGTCAACACTTTGAGAAACCCTGATGGGACGCTGGGAACCGGATGCCGTAGGCCGGCTACGCGCAGCCGCGCTGGAGCTGTTTGTCGAACGTGGGTATGAGCAGACCACGGTGGCCGATATCGCGGAACGGGCCGGGTTGACCGCGCGAACCTTCTTTCGGCACTTTCCCGACAAGCGTGAAGTCCTGTTCCAGGGCGCCGAGGGTTTAGAGCAAACCATGGTCGAGGCGATCAGGCAGGCGCCGGGAGGGGCTTCCGCCATGAACGTGGTGTCCGCCGCGGTGGGCGCGGCCGGCGGGTATTTCGGCGATATTCAGGTGTTTGCCCGGCGCCGTCGCGATGTGATCGCCACCCATGCCGAGTTGCGCGAACGCGAGTTGACCAAACTTGCCAAACTCTCGGCATCGCTCGCGGATGCTCTGGAGCAACGCGGCGTCGAATCGGTGGAGGCGCGGCTGGCGGCGGAGATCGGCGTGGCGGTGTTCCGGCTCGCGTTCGAGCTATGGCTTGCAGACGATGAACATCGACGGTTTGATGCCATTGCTACAGACCTGCTGCGCCGTCTGGGGCGCCTGGCGCCCGGCACCTGAGCACCTGAGCACCTGAGCACC
>JAJTBQ010000052.1 GCA_021286835.1 Thiomonas sp. | reverse complement strand
ACGCATGCCGGCGGCGTGACGGTGAACGACACCCTGCTGCACTTTGCACAGGACGGGCTTCCGTTCGGCGGCATCGGCGCCTCGGGGATGGGCAGCTATCACGGGCGATGGGGCTTCGATACCTTCAGCAAGCTCAAGCCGGTGCTGTATCAGTCTCGTTTGTCGGGCGTCGGCCTGGTGGCGCCGCCCTATGGGCAGCGCACCCGCTGGCTGATGAAACTCATGGGGCGGCTGTGAGGCGCGGCGCTCGGCATGGGCAGCTCGGTCTGCGTTCGCTCGCGCCTTGGATATTGAGCGTGATGAGCGCGCTTGCTTGCGCGGCGCAGGCGCAGAGCCTGCCCCAGCCGCTGCCCGCCAACGGCGCCAGCGACGTCTCCCGAACCGTGGCGCCTGGTTTTCGCTGGGCGCCGCCCGACCAGGCGAAAGCGTTGACGTCAGTCGATCTGCAATTGCGCAACCCCGACGGCAGCGCGGTGCCAGGGCTGGTGCGTGTTTCGGCCGGCCAGGCGGTGGTCGAGCCTCTCGTGCCGCTGGTCGGCTGCACCACCTACACCCTCGCGCTGACCTCGCCTTCGAGCGAGCGCAGCCGCTTCACCACGGCCTGCAGCGCCTGGCAGCCGCCGACGCAGATCGACGACAGCCGTACCGCGCATCAGGTCGATCTGCCCGTCAGCGGCATGCAAGTGGTGGCGACGCGAGACGGCGGATTCGTTGCCGTGTGGTTCCAGGACGATGCCGGCCGGCGTGCCATTCTTGCGGCACGCTTCAACCCGGAGACACAGGGCTGGAGCAAGCCCCAGGCCATCGATCTGCAGGGGCCGCAGGCCGGCTCGTCGAGCATTCCCGCCATTGCTGCCGACACGCAGGGGCGGCTCACCGCGGTCTGGTTCCAGGCCATAACCGGGCGCAGTGCCATTTTCGCCGTGCGAAGTGAGGGCTCCCACGGTGACCGCTGGCACGTTCCGCAACGGCTCGATCTCCCGCAACTGCCCGGCAACGCCACCAACCCGCAGCTCGCCGCCGATGCCCAAGGCAACGTCACCGTGGTCTGGCAGCAGCCCGACGGACGCCATACCGCGATCTACGCCGCGCATTGGGCGCAGGCGCAGCGGCGCTGGCAGACCGCGCAACGGATCGACCGGGGTCGCGCGAACGCCTACAACCCGGTGATTGCCGCCACGCCGCAGGGGCGGGTGGTTGCGGCCTGGCAGCAAGGGGCATCGGGCGACGAGGCGGTGTATGCCGCGTCCTTGCCGCCGAACGCGCGGGCGTGGGGCGCGCCGGGTCGGCTCAGTCCGGCCGGGGAGGTGGGCGTGATGCCCGCACTCGTGGCCACCTCGCAAGAGCGCATCGTCGCCGCTTGGGTCCAGGGGCGGGACGCGCGTCGGCGCATTGCCGTCAGCCCGCTACAGGCCACGGGGCACGGTGCGGTATCGCACGGCGGCGTCCTCCAGCTCATGCAAGACCCGGCGTTCACCGGGCCCGCGCTATCGCCCGTCCTCGCCGCGGATGCGGCGGGCAACCTGACCCTGGTCTGGGAGCAGGCCAAGTCGGCCCAGGGCGCGGTGCGAGACGCCCTATTGGCCGCTCGTCTGGCGCACGGCGCCTCGCAATGGTCGGCTCCGCAACAGATCGACGACCCGGCGCAGCGCAGCGCAGGCAATCCGGTCCTGGCGGCCGATCCGGCGGGTCATCTTTGGTGCGCCTGGTACCAGGACGGGCCCAGCGGCATGCAGGTGCAGACGGCGCGCTACGACGTGACGCAGCATCGGTGGCAGACGCCGCAAACCGTGTCCGATCCAGCGGTCACGGTGCAGGCCAGCCTGCCCGCGCTGGCGGTGAACGCGGCGGGGAGCGTCATGGTGGTGTGGCAGCAGTTCAACGGCTGGCGCACCATCGCCGTCGCCCGCTGGCTGCCTTGAGATTGGGACAGGTCAGGTCGGGTCGGGACAGCGGCCGAACAGCCAGAAGCAGCGCCACTGGCGCATGAAAGCCTTGATCCAGTAGTCGATCTGGCCGGTCTGGTTTTCCACCAGGGCGTCGAGATGGCTCTGATAGGTGTCTTCCGGCAATTCCAGATAGGCCTCGGTTTCGCCGCCTTCATTGCGCACCTTCATGCCGGCGCGGCGGGCGATCTTGAGCATGGCGCCGTTGCTGCTGAGGCACTGCATGTAAAGCACTCGCAGGCCGTGGTTGCGCGCATCCACCGCGGCACGCTCGAACAGCCGCGTGCCTATGCCCAGCCCGCGTCCCTTGGGCAGCACCGAAACGCCGAATTCCGCCCGGTCCGTCTGCCCGGCCTCCATGGCGATATGCGCCACTGCCAGCAGGTCGAGCTTGCGGTTGAACACGCCGAAAATCTCGTCCACGCCAAAACGAATGGAATCGACATAGGCGCGAATGCGCTCGTCGCTGGCGGCGTAGCCGAAGCGCAGGTAGCGATCTTCGGCGCTGAGCGCCAGAAAATGCTGCAGCAGCTGGCCGCGGTGTTCCGGTCCGATGGGCCGGATCGGGATGATGGGCGCGCGCGCCTGATTGAAATAGGGCAGAACGACCGGCACGCTGCCTGGGTCATTCAACCGGGCGGTCTCGGGGGGTAGAGTCATGAGCGTGGGCCAAGCCATAAATTGCTGCAACGCAGCATAGTTTAGGCGGTCATGGCCCGATTTCAAGACAAAAGGGCGTGCCAGGCCCCGGGGAAGGCCCACAAAACCACAACATTTCAGAAAATCAAGCACTTGCCTATGCCGCACTGGCTCATTTGCCTATAATGGCGCGTTTTGGCTTGGAGCGAGGGCCAGAAAAGCCCATGCCGGTGGGCGCGGCGCCGATCGATGAAATTCGTGGCCGCACATCACTGGTGGGTTACCAACAGCTCGCTCAACATCCTAGGAACAACCATGAAAACCTTCAGCGCCAAACCGGCCGAAGTCGTGCATGAGTGGTTCGTGATTGACGCCGCAGACAAGGTTCTCGGTCGGGTCGCCAGCGAAGTGGCCCTCCGTCTGCGTGGCAAGCACAAAGCCATCTACACCCCGCACGTCGATACCGGTGACTTCATCATCGTCGTCAACACGTCCAAAATTCGCGTGACCGGCAACAAAGCCAACGACAAGACCTACTACCGTCACACCGGCTATCCCGGCGGCATCTACGCCACCAAGTTCAAGGATATGCAGGCGCGTCACCCCGGCCGTGCGCTGGAACTGGCAGTCAAGGGCATGCTGCCCAAAGGCCCGCTCGGTTACGCCATGATCAAGAAGCTCAAGGTCTATGGGGGTGCAGAGCATCCGCACAGCGCCCAGCAGCCCAAGACTCTCGACATCTAAGGACAGGCGATGATCGGAAACTGGAATTACGGCACAGGCCGTCGCAAGAGCTCCGTGGCCCGCGTCTTCATCAAGAAGGGCACCGGCAAGATCACGGTCAACGGGAAAGACGTCGAGCAGTATTTCGGCCGTCAGACCTCCATCATGATCGTCAAGCAACCCCTCGTTCTCACCGAGAACGTCGATAGCTTCGACATCAAGATCAACGTCCACGGCGGCGGCGAAACCGGCCAGGCCGGTGCGGTGCGTCACGGCATCACCCGCGCGCTGATCGACTACGAGGCCACCCTCAAACCCGCGCTGTCCAAGGCAGGCTTCGTCACCCGCGACGCCCGCGAAGTCGAGCGCAAGAAAGTGGGTCTGCGCGGCGCCCGTCGCGCCAAGCAGTTCTCCAAGCGCTGATTCGTTCTCGCGCTTTGCTGCCTACAAAAAACCCGCCTTGTGCGGGTTTTTTGTTTGCGCAACAACAGAATTGCTGAGGAGACAGTTGGCGAGCAGCCGGTCCAGCGGGCTGGCTGTGCCGCCAGCAGCGATCTTCAGCACAGGGGTGTAGATCATGGTGGTGCTCACGTCCGCATGACCGAGCGGATCCTGCCCCGTGCGGAGTCGACGCCCGCCTGCGGCAGGTGTGTCGCGAAAGAATGACGAAGAGAATGCGGCGTGGCCAGTTTGGCGATCTGCGCTTCTCGGTTCCCTTCACGGCTTCGCGCGGCCTCTCACCTGGCACGTTGGCGCAACGTCGCGCTCTGTAGAGCTCAGGCGCGATTGAACCAGTCTCGCACGGCCTGCTGCTGGGCGGCGCCTAGATGCAGGCCGAGTTTGCTGCGGCGCCACAGCACGTCGTCGGCGCTGCGGGCCCATTCCGATTGCTGCAGGTAGCGCAGCTCGGCTTCATACAGTCCGGGGGGCATTTCGCTGCCCAGGTCCTGGAGCTTTGTGGCGGGCTGGCCTTCGGCGGTGCGCAGAACCTGGTCGATGCGGCTGCCGTAGGCGCGGGCCAGTCGTTGGACGAGTTGCGGGTCGAGCCAGGCGTAGCGGCGCTGCGCGGCCTGCAGGAAGCGGGCGAAGTCGGCATCCGGGCGCTCGGCGTCGCCGATCCAGCCGGACAGGTCGCCACCTGGCAGCGAGGCGGTGTGCGTCCAGGCCTGGCGTGGGTCGCCGAGGGCGAGGCAGAGTTGGTCGGCAGCCTGTTCGGCGAGCTTGCGGAAGGTGGTGATCTTGCCGCCCCAGACGGTGAGCAGCGGGGCGCCGTCGCGGTCGAGCTCGAGCTTGTAGTCGCGGGTGGCGGCCTTGGCGTCTCCGGCGTGGTCTTCCAGCAGCGGGCGCACGCCGGCGTAGCGCCAGACGATCTGCTCGGGTTTGACTTCGACGCGGAAGTAGCGGTTGACCTCGGTGCAGAGATAGGCGGCTTCGGCGTCGCTGCAAGTCTCGGCGCCTTCGGGCTGGGCGACTTCGACGTCGGTCGTGCCGATCAGCGTGAAGTGGCGCTCGTAGGGAATGGCAAACACGATGCGCCCGTCCCCCGCCTGGAAGATGTAGGCGTGGTCGTGCGCGAAAAGCCTGGGCACCACGATGTGGCTGCCGCGAACCAGGCGCAGCGACCGGCGCTCTATGGGCGGATGGCCGTCGGCGTTGCGCACCGCCTGCTTGAGCAGTTGCTCGGCCCACGGACCGGCCGCGTTGACCAGGGCGCGGGCCTTCACGTGCAGCTCGGCACCTGCGGCGTCGCGCAGCGTGGCCTGCCATTGCGCGCCATGGCGTATCGCTTCTGCGCAGGTGGTGCGGGTCAGAACGGTGGCCCCGCGCTCGGCGGCATCGACCGCGCAGAGGGTGACCAGCCGGGCATCGTCAACCCATCCATCGGAGTAGATGAAGCCGCGGAGGTAGTCCGGCTTGAGCGGTTCGCCCGCAGCGTGGCCGCGCAGATCGAGGCTGCCCGAACCCAGCAGCCATTCGCGCCGCGCCAGATGGTCGTAAAGAAACAGCCCGGCGCGGATCATCCAGGCCGGGCGCATGGCGGGAGCGTGCGGCATGACGAAGCGCAGCGGCCACATGATGTGCGGCGCGCTTCGCAGCAGCACCTCGCGCTCCTGCAGTGCCTTGCGCACCAGCCCGAACTCGCGGTATTCGAGGTAGCGCAGCCCCCCGTGGATCAGCTTGGTGGAGGCCGAGGAGGTGTGCGCTGCGAGATCGTCACGCTCGCACAGCACGACCTGCAAGCCCCGGCCCGCCAGATCGCGGGCGATGCCCGCCCCATTGATGCCGCCGCCCACGACCAGGACGTCGCACGAGAGATTTGAAGAAGAGTGTTCTGCCACCGTAGTCATCCCGACATGGTAGAAGGCTGTCGCGTCAAGGGCTGAGGTTGCCAGTGAAATCGGGTCGATGCACGACGCCTATACCGCCGCAGTTTTTTGCAGCAGAATAGCCGTCATCAATGTGTCATCTGGCGTATTTACGCTTTTTGGGTTTTCTTCATAACAACCTGGAGTCATTCCATGACCAGCCGTTCACACGACACCCGCCGCAGCTTCCTCAAACTCACCGCTGGTGCTGCTGGCGCCACTCTCGGGTCTGCCCTCATTCCCGGCTTTGTCGGCCAAGCGTTTGCCGCAGCCGCCACGCCGGCCGACAAGGCGCTGATCGCCGCGGCCAAAGCCGAGGGCAAGCTCAACGTCATCGCCCTGCCGCCGGACTGGGCCAACTACGGCAAGATGATTGCCGAGTTCTCCAAGCTCTACGGCATTCAGGTCAACAGCGCTTCGCCCGATGCCAGCTCGGCGCAGGAATTGCAGGCGATCAAGTCGCTCAAGGGACAGAGCCGCGGGCCGGACGTGGTGGACGTCGGGCCGTCGTTTGCCCTCGCTGGCGTGCAGGAAGGTTTGTTCCAGCCCTACAAGGTTGCCACATGGGCGAGCATCCCCGACAACATGAAGGACGCGGGTGGCCTGTGGTGGGGCGACTATTTCGGTGTCATCTCGCTCGGCGTGAATCGCAAGGTGGTGAAGAATCCGCCGAAGTCGTGGGCCGATCTGCTCAAGCCGGAATACAAAGGCATGGTCACGCTCAATGGCAGTCCGCTGGGTGCCGCTGCGGCGTTTTCCGGGGTCTATGCCGCGGCGCTGGCCAACGGCGGCTCCCTCGACAATATCGAGCCGGGCATCGAGTTCTTCGCCAAGCTGGCCAAGGCCGGTAACTTCAACCCGTCCGACGCCACCTCGGCCAGCCTGGTCTCGGGCCAGACGCCGATCGTCGTCAACTGGGACTATCTCAACCTTGCCGACGGCCAGAAAAACAAGGGCATGGTGGACATCGAAACGGTGCTGCCGACGGGCGGCCATCCTCTGGGCGGTTTCTACTGTCAGGCCATCAGCAAGTTCGCGCCCAACCTCAAGGCGGCGCAATTGTGGGAAGAGTTCCTGATGTCCGACGCCGGCCAGCTCATTTATCTGGAAGGTTTCGCGCATCCTGCCCGCTTCTCCGACATGGTGGCGCGCGGTGTGGTGCCCAAGGCCCTGCTCGACAAGCTCCCGCCGGCTGAGCCCTACAAACAGGCCCAGTTCCCGAACAAGGAACAAACTGAAAAGGCAAAAGCCACGCTGCAGGCCAATTGGGCCAAGATGGTTCACGTCTGATGCAGCGGCCTGCCATGGAGCAGGCTGGTCGCGCCGTTGGCGCCCAGCCTGTTCGCCCGCGCAGTGGGCACTGGGGCACGATGATTTTCATCGGGCCCTTTCTGCTTTACGTCGCCGTCTTTTTGCTGCTGCCCACGCTGCGCCTGTTTTCGCAGGCGTTCAGTGGTGACCATGGTCTGACGCTGCAGTATGTCGAAGCGCTGGGGCAGCCGCAGACGGTCAAGGCGTTCATCAACTCCATCGTGCTGTCGGCCGTCTCGGCGGCGGTCGGACTGATCGTTGGCGGGCTGGTGGCCTATTTTCTTCTGCGGCCGCAGGCGCCGCGGGGCTTGCGGTCGCTGGTGACCTCGTTCAGCGCGGTGGCGGCGAACTTTGCCGGCGTGCCCTTGGCGTTCGCGTTCATCGCCACACTGGGCAGCCTGGGCATGGTCACGCTGTGGCTGAAGGACCTTGGCATCGACCTCTATGGCGCTGGCTTCAGTCTGTATTCGATGAGCGGCCTGATCGTGGTGTACGCCTATTTTCAGGTGCCTTTGATGATCATTGTCATCATCCCGGCCATCGAAGGGTTGCGCCGCGAGTGGCGCGAAGCTTCGGAAAGCCTGGGCGCCGGTAGCTGGACGTATTGGCGCCATGTCGGGCTGCCGATTCTGTTGCCTTCGCTGCTGTCGGCCTACCTGCTGCTGTTCGGCAATGCCTTCTCGGCCTACGCCACGCCCTATGCACTGACCTCCGGCATCATTTCGCTCGTTCCCATCGAGATCAGCAATGTGCTCTCGGGCAACGTGATGCTCGCGCCGCAGACCGGCGCGGCGTTGGCGCTGGGCATGATCTTGGTGATGGTGGGCGTCATGCTGCTCTATGTGCTGGCAGCGCGCCGGGCCGGACGATGGAGCGGCAAATGAGCGCGCGCCGCATGCACCCATCCGGGGTGATCGTCCTGCTGCTGGCCGGGCTTTACTTCGCCGTTCCGCTGGTGGCCACGGGTATTTTCAGCTTGTGGGAGGGCGGTTCCCGTTATGGGTTCAATGCCTATGTGAGCCTGGTGCACAAGAGCGAGATGTGGGACAGCCTGTGGCTGTCGTTGCGTCTTGCGCTGGAGACCATTGCACTCAGCCTGGTGGTGCTGGTGCCGGCGGTGTTCTGGATGCACCTGCGCGCGCCGCGCATGAAGCCGCTGTTCGACTTCATCTCGGTGCTGCCCTTCGTGGTGCCTCCCATCGTGCTGGTGGCCGGCCTCACGGCGCTGTTCCACGGGCCGGACTGGTTCGTCGGCACCGCCAACTATCTGGTCGTGCCTTACGTCATTCTGGCGCTGCCTTACACCTACCGGGCGCTGGACGTGGGCATGCGCGCACTGGATCTGCGTACCCTCACCGAGGCCTCGCATAGCCTGGGTGCGGGTTGGGGCACTTTTCTGGGGCGGGTGCTGGTGCCCAACCTCGCCAGCGCGCTGGCCGGGGCGGCGCTGCTCACCATCGCCATCGTGATGGGCGAGTTCACCTTCGCGAACGTGCTGCTGTTCAACACGTTCGCGGTCTATATCAATTACATCGGCCAGACCTCGGCGACGGAAGCCGCGGCACTCACCCTGCTGAGCTTCCTCATCACCTGGCTGGCCATGCTCGGCGTGCTGCTTTCAGGGCGCGGCAAAGGGCAGGCGCAACTGGGAGGCGCGCACTGATGGCGACGCTTGAAATCAAAGAGGTGGCCAAACGCTATGGCGACCGCACCGTGCTGCACGACATCTCGCTGAAGCTGTCGAGCGGCGAGTTCATTTCCCTGCTCGGGCCGTCCGGATGTGGCAAGACCACGCTGCTGCGCATCATCGCGGGCTTCGAGCACCCGGATCGCGGCGGTGTGATCGTCGATGGGCGCGACATCGCCGCGCTGCCGGCCAATCAGCGGCAGATGGGCATGGTGTTCCAGGCCTACAGCCTGTTTCCCAACATGACCGCCGCCGACAATGTGCGATTCGGCCTGCGGGTTCGCAAGATCGGCGCTGCCGAACAGACTCGCCGCGTTGGCGAGATGCTCGAACTCGTGGGCCTTTCGGCGCATGCCGACAAGTATCCCCATCAGCTCTCCGGCGGACAGCAGCAGCGGGTGGCGCTGGCGCGTGCCCTGGCGATCCAGCCGACCCTGCTGCTGCTCGACGAGCCCTTGTCGGCGCTCGATGCCAAGGTGCGGGTGCAGTTGCGCGAGGAAATCCGCCGCATCCAGCGCGAGACCGGCATCACCACCGTGTTCGTCACCCATGATCAGGAAGAGGCTTTGTCGATCTCCGACCGGGTGGCGGTCATGTTTGAGGGACGCATGGTGCAGGTTGGCGCCCCGTCGGCCATCTACCAGGAACCGGCCCATCCCTTCGTGGCGCAGTTCATCGGCATTTCCACCCGCCTGCCCGCGCGTCTGATCGACGCCGAGCAGGGCCTGATTTCGGTGATGGACAGGTCCTTGCATTCGCCGCGCGCCCGCGGGCTGTCGCCGCACAGCGCCCTGCATCTCTACCTCCGGCCGGAGGATGTGCAGCTGCACGCCCTGGGCGGCAGTACCCCGCCCGATGCGTGGCTGCAGGGCACGGTGCGCGAGAGCACGTTCTTCGGCGCGGTCACCCGTTTGCGGGTGGAGCTCGACGGCGGCGAGCGCCTGCTGTCCGATCTGTCGACCCACGAGGCGCTGCAACTGCCCCTGGGCAGCCGGGTGCACGTGGGCTGGAAGGCCGACGCCATGCGGCTGCTTCCTGCCGATTTGCCTGCCTGAGCCGGAATGAAGCTCATCCACCTCACCGACACCCACCTGACCACCCCGGGCCGGACGCTCTACGGCATCGACCCGCTGGCGCGGCTGAAAGCCGCCATCGACCACATTCACATTCAGCATGCCGATGCCGAGCTGTGCGTCATCACCGGCGATCTCACGCATTGGGGCGAGGCGGCAGCCTATGACAGTCTGCGCGAGACCTTGCGGGCGCTGCCGCTGCCGGTGCTGCCGATCATCGGCAACCACGACGATCGCAGCCGCTTCCGCTCGGCATTCCCCGAGGTGCCGACCGACGAGAGTGGCTTCGTGCAATGGACGCAGGACACTTCGGTTGGCCGCTTCATCCTGCTCGACACGGTGATCGGCGACGCCGCGCAGGGGCGCAAATCGGCGGGCTACTTCGATGCGGGCAGGGTCGACTGGCTGTGCGCCAGGCTCGATGCGGCCCAGGCCGAGGGCGTGCCGGTCTTTCTGTTCATGCATCACCCGCCGTTCGGAGTCGGCATCGCGGCCTTCGACGAGATCAACCTCGTCGCCGATGACGCCCTGGCCTTCGGTGCGCTGCTGCGGCAGTATCGCCACATCCGCCATCTGTTTTTCGGGCACATCCATCGTCCCATTTCCGGCAGTTGGCACGGCATTCCCTTCTCCACGCTGCCGGCGACGGCGCATCAGTCGGGGCTGGACTTCCTCTCCGGCACCGACCTGTTCACGCATGAAGCGCCGGGCTATGGCGTGGTGCTGATCACGCCCGAGCAGGTGACGGTGCACATCAGCGACTTTACTTATCGCGGGCCGCAGATCGATCCGGCCAGCGAACGCCTCCAGGGTTGAGCGCCGCGGCGGGTCTTGCAAAGACCCTGCTGGCGAATGTAGTTCGCATGAGAACTAATATGGGCTCATTCCATGCATTCGCTACCCGCCCGCCTGCCCGTGAAAACGACCTCTCCCTTCCTCCCCCTGGTGCGCGAACTCGTGCGCACGTATCAGGCCTTCGAGCGGCTGTCCGCCGGACATGTGCGCAGCATGGGGCTGACCCCGGC
>JAJTBQ010000413.1 GCA_021286835.1 Thiomonas sp. | reverse complement strand
CGCGAGCGCGACTTCCAGGCCTACCGGCGCGGCCGTTACGTCGAGTTCAACCTGGTGTGGGATCGGGGCACCCACTTCGGCCTGCAGTCGGGCGGGCGCACCGAATCCATCCTCATGTCCATGCCGCCCATCGTGAAATGGCGCTACGACTGGCACCCCGAAGCGGGATCACCCGAGGCGCAGCTTTACGACATCTTTCTCAAGCCGAGGGACTGGGCGGCTGAATGAGCGATACCGCAACGACGCCCCGGCGCATCGGTCTGCTGGGCGGCAGTTTCGACCCCATCCACAACGCGCACCTGCAACTCGCCGAGAGCGCCTGCACCGAGCTGGCGCTCGACGCGGTCTGGTTCATCCCCGCCGGGCAGCCCTGGCAGCGCGATCCGCTGGCGGCAAGCCCGCAGCAGCGCTGGGACATGGTGAGCCTCGCCATCGCCGGTCGACCCGGCCTGCGCGCCTGCGACATCGAGCTCAAGCGCCAGGGGCCGAGCTACACCATCGATACGGTGCGCGCGCTGCGCACCGCCCATCCTGGCACGGCGTTCACCTTCATCCTCGGCGCCGATCAGCTGCGCAACCTCCCGACCTGGAACGGCTGGGAAGACATCGTGGCCCAGGTCGATCTCGCCGCGGCGCGACGCCCGGGCTATGACGACAAGGCGCCGCCCGAACTGCTCGACGCACTGGCCGCCCACGGCCATCAGCTGCACCGCCTGGCCATGCCCGAAATCGACCTCTCGGCCACGCGCATCCGCCGCAGCATCGCCCAGGGCGAGTCCCTTGCCGGGCTGGCGCCGGCCGCTGTGGCACACTACATTGATCAACATCGCCTTTACACGCACGCCTAACGCACTCATCAGCATGGATATCCGCAAACTGCAACGCACCATCGTCGACGCCCTCGAAGACGTCAAGGCTCAGGACATCGAGGTGTTCAACACCGAAGAACTCACCAGCCTGTTCGACCGGGTCATCGTCGCCAGCGGCACGTCCAACCGCCAGACGCGCGCCCTGGCCAGCAGTGTGCGCGACAGCGTGAAAGCCGCCGGATTCGAGGTGCGCAACCCCGAAGGCGAAGAAACCGGCGAATGGGTGCTCGTGGACTGCGGCGCGGCGGTGGTGCACATCATGCAGCCCGCGATCCGCGCTTACTACAAGCTTGAAGAACTGTGGGGCGCCAAGCCGGTCCACCTCAAACTCGGCGGTGCCAAGCGTGTGGGTGCGAAAGTGGCCGCCAAGGGTCCGGACAGCCGCCCCGACAAACCCGAAGCCGAAACCAAGGTTCCTGCGCGCAAGACGGTTGCCAGCAAGACGCCCGCGAGCAAAACCGCGGCCCGCAAACGCCCCGCCGCCAAGAAGGCTGCGGCGAGCACCGCCCTCACCCGCACCTCGCCGTACGGCGAAACCAGTGCCGAGAAAAAGCGCGTGACCCGAGTGGTCGGCACCGCGGCCGGCGCGCGTTCCGCCCCGGCGGCTCCGGCCCGCAAACGGGCACAAGCTGCGGACGTTCCCACGGCCGCCAAGCGCCCGGCTGCGCGCAAGACCGCTTCCACCAAGGTTGCTGCTACAAAGCGCCCCGCGGCC
>JAJTBQ010000412.1 GCA_021286835.1 Thiomonas sp. | reverse complement strand
GGGCTGGCGCACTGGCTCACCGCGCGATGGAACTGTCTGCTGTGGATGAGCGCGACCGACTACGCGGTGTCGTGCATGGCGGCGCGGGGCTGCATGACCATCGGTGGCGAGCCCATGGCAGCGCATTTCGCCGCGCATGGCCTGGCCGATGCCGACACCCTGGCGGCCATTCGCAAGCGCACCGATTACTACAACGGCCTGGTGCCCGCGATGCCGCCGCGCTTCGTGCGCCTGCAAGACGGCGACGTGCTGCGCATCGGCACGCGCGACTGGCGCTGCGTCGCAGGCTTCGGCCATGCGCCGGAACACATCAGCCTGCATTGCGAGGCCGACGGGCTGTTCATCGCGGGCGACATGCTGCTGCCGCGCATCTCCACCAACATCAGCGTGAACGACAACGAGCCCCTGGCCAACCCGCTGCAGCAGTTTCTCGACAGCCTCGCGCGCTTTGCCGCTCTGCTGCCCGACACCACCCTCGTCTTCCCGTCGCACGGCCTGCCGTTCCGCGGCGCCCAGGCCCGCATCGCGCAGCTCCAGCAACATCACCGCGAACGTCTGGCCGAGGTGGTCTTCGCCTGCGCCACGCCGCAGACCGCGGCCGACCTGCTGCCCGTGCTGTTCAAACGCCCCCTGGATGTGCACCAGATGACCTTTGCCATGGGTGAGTCCATCGCGCATCTGCACAAGCTGTGGTTCGACGGCCAGCTGCGCCGCCTTGCCGACGACGGGGTGTACCGCTTCGTGCGCTGAGGCACCGGGCGGCGCGACGGACGGCCTTCCGATCGAACCCGACCGCGCCGCCATGTCCACGCCCCTACCCGTCGCCGCAAGCGTGCCCCAGGGCGCCGCGCTGGTGCTGCTGGGCGGCGGGGCGCGCACGGCCTATCAGGCCGGGGCGCTCGCCGGCGTGGCCGACATCCTTCGGGAAGCGCGTTGGCCCGCGCAGCGCAATCCGTTTCCGGTGGTGTGCGGCACCTCGGCCGGCGCCATCAATGCGGCCTACTTCGCCAGCCGCTGCACCGACTGGCCCCGGGCCCTGTACGACATGCAAGACCTGTGGAGCCGCCTGCAAGTCCACGACGTGTTCGAGGTCGGCAGCCTGCAACTGCTGCGAGGCGGCGCGCGCTGGATCGCCCTGATGGCCCTGGGGTGGTTGATCAAGCAGCATCCGCGCGCCCTGCTCGACAACACGCCGCTGGCCCAGACCCTGACGCGCCTGCTGCCCTTCGAGGCGGTGGGCGAGGCGATACAGTCCGGCGCGCTGCGGGCGCTCTCCGTGGCCACGTCGAGCTACACCAGCGGACGGCACATCACCTTTTTCCAGGCCCGGCCGGAAGTGCAGCCCTGGCGGCGCCCCGGGCTGTGGGGCATCGCCCAGCCCATCGGCGTGGCGCATCTGCTGGCGTCCAGCGCCCTGCCCTTCGTCTTCCCGGCGGTCCCCTTGGCGGGCGAGGTCGGCCCGGAGTACTTCGGCGACGGCGCCATGCGCCAACTCGCGCCGCTGGCACCGGCCATCCACCTCGGCGCGGAGCGCGCACTGGCCATCGGGGTGGCCGAGCCGCACCCGCAAATCGGCGCGCTGCGC
>JAJTBQ010000051.1 GCA_021286835.1 Thiomonas sp. | reverse complement strand
CCTAGAGCGTAAACAGAACCTGGGGCGGAACCCCCTTCGTGAAAGTCACCATGTCGCCGGCCTCATCCACCCTGTTTGGAGATGCCCATCAAGGCCATCGCCTTCTGGGCGAGTTCATCCGTATGCACCGCAATCGTCTGTCGCCCGCGGCCGCCGGTTTGCCGCCTGCGGGGCGGCGGCGTGCGCCCGGACTGCGCCGCGAAGAGCTCGCCTCCCTCTGCGGCGTCAGTGCCACATGGATCACCTGGCTGGAACAAGGCCGCGCTGTCGCCGCGTCGGCCAAGACGCTGGAGCGTCTGGCACAGGCGCTGCAACTCAGCATGGCCGAACGCGCCTACCTTTTCGAGCTGGCCCGGCGGCGCGATCCCAGTGAGCCCATGGCGCCTCCCAAGGCGGTCGATGTCGTGCTGCGCTGCGTGCATGCAGTGGGGCATCCCGCCTATGTGCTGAATCAGCGGTGGGACGTGGTGGCTGGCAATGCCCCCGCCGCCGATCTGTTTCTCGACTGGCAGGCCGACGGCACCGAGGCCGACTCGGCGGAGCCCCCGAATCTGTTTCGCTTTCTGTTCTTCAATCCCCAGGCCCGGGTGCTGATCGAGAACTGGCCCGTTCGGTCCAAGCGCCTGGTTGCGGAATTCCGGGCGGATTGCGGCGGTCGCCTGCACTCGCCACCCCTGCGCACTTTGATCGAGGCGTTGAGCGCACGCAGCCCCGAGTTCGACGCGCTCTGGAAACTCAACGACGTGCAGGAGCGCGAAGGCGGCGAAAGAGGCTTTCTCCATCCCCGCCACGGCCGCCTGGTCTATGAGCAGCTGACGCTGCGCGCGGCGCTGCACCCGGACTACAAGCTGGTGATGCTGCTGCCGCTGACGACGGCGTAATTGCCGAGGCCGTCGAAAAAAGACCGCGCAATGCGCGGTCTTGACAGATCGATGGCGGTCTCGAGATCGATCAACCCGGTTCAGCCCCGTTCGGCGATGGGCTTGACATCACGGCGCGCCGAGCCGGTGAAAAGCTGGCGCGGCCGGCCGATCTTGTACTCGGGGTCGGTGAGCATTTCGTTGAGCTGGGCGATCCAGCCCACGGTGCGCGCCAGCGCGAAGTTGGCGGTGAACAGCGACACCGGCACGCCGATGGCCTTCTGCACGATGCCCGAATAGAAGTCGACGTTGGGGTAGAGCTTGCGCTGGATGAAGTAGTCGTCTTCCAGGGCGATTTTTTCCAAGGTCATCGCCAGCTTGAACATCGGGTCGTCGTGCAGGCCCAGGGCATCGAGCACTTCGTGGCAGGTCTCGCGCATGAGCTTGGCGCGGGGGTCGTAGTTCTTGTAGACGCGGTGGCCGAAGCCCATCAGCCGCACCGAGGAATTCTTGTCCTTGACCTCGTTGATGAACTCGCCGATCTTGGCCACACCGCCCCGGGCCTGGATGTCGTCGAGCATGTTCAGGCAGGCCTCGTTGGCGCCGCCGTGCGCGGGCCCCCACAGACAGGCCACGCCGGCCGCAATCGCCGCGAACGGGTTGGTGCCGCTGGACGCGCACAAGCGCACCGTCGAGGTGGAGGCATTCTGCTCATGGTCGGCGTGCAGGATGAAAATGCGGTCGAGCGCCCGCTCGATCACCGGATTGGGCTCGTAGTCCTCGCACGGCGTGGCCCACATCATGCGCATGAAATTCGCCGCATAGCTGAGCTTGTTCTGCGGGTACATATAGGGCTGGCCCATGGTGTACTTGTACGCCATGGCCACCAGGGTGGGCATCTTGGCGATGAGGCGGATGGCCGAGATGTCGCGCTGTTCGGGGTCGTTGACGTTGATCGAATCGGGGTAGAACGCCGACATGGCGCCGACCAGGCCGGTGAGCACGGCCATGGGGTGGGCGTCGCGGCGGAATCCGCGCAGGAAGAACTGCATCTGCTCGTGCACCATGGTGTGCTGGGTCACGCGGTCCGCAAAGGCCTTTTTCTGCTGGGCGTTGGGCAGCTCGCCGTACAGGATCAGGTAACAGGTTTCCATGTAGTCGCACTGCACGGCGATCTGCTCGATGGGATAGCCGCGGTAGAGCAGCTCGCCCTTGTCGCCGTCGATATAGGTGATGGCCGAGCTGCACGACGCGGTGGACAGAAAGCCCGGGTCGTAAGTGAACTTGCCGGTCTGGCCATACAGCTTGCGGATGTCGATCACATCCGGGCCGATGGTGCCCTTGTGGATCGGCAGATCGATGCTGGGCGAGCCATCGCTGAACGTCAGGGTGGCTTTGTCACTTGATTGAGTCATTTTCATTTCTCCGGGGACTGTGTAGTGGGGCTCCCGAAGCCGTACTCCGGGGACGGAATGACGCGAACCACGAACGGGCCGGGCTCACAAGCGCTGCAAGGTTTCAAGCAATTCCCGGACCCGAGGCTGATCCAGCTCCTGGGGAAGCGGGCTGTTGTGCAGGAACAGGTCAAAGAGCGTGTTGTCGTCCAGGGCCAACAGGGCATTCAGCGCGTCCACCTCATCCTGGCCGAACGGCTTCTCGCGTTGTGCGAAGTAGCGCTGCAGGATCAGGTCGTTCTCCAGCATGCCGCGACGCGCGCGCCAGCGCAGCCGGGAGAGTTCGGTAGCGTCGGCGAAGGCGGTCGAGGGCTGCATGGCGGCATCAGACGGCGCGGCGCACCATCATCTCCTTGATCTTGCTGATCGCCATCGTCGGGTTCAACTCCTTCGGGCAGACGTCCACGCAGTTCATGATGGTGTGGCAGCGGAACAGGCGGTAAGGGTCTTCCAGATTGTCCAGCCGCTCGCCGGTGGCTTCGTCGCGGCTGTCGGCGATGAAACGATAGGCCTGCAAGAGACCGGCAGGGCCGACGAATTTGTCGGGATTCCACCAGAAGCTCGGACACGAGGTGGAACAGCTCGCGCAAAGAATGCACTCGTACAGGCCGTTGAGTTCGTCGCGCTCGGCTGGCGACTGCAGACGTTCCTTCTCGGGCGGCGGCGTGTTGTTGACGAGGTAAGGCTTGATCGAGTGGTATTGATTGAAGAACTGGGTCATGTCCACGATCAGGTCGCGGATCACCGGCAGGCCCGGCAGGGGTTTGAGCACCACCGGCTCTTTCAAGGTGAGCAGGTTGGTGATGCAGGCCAGGCCGTTCTTGCCGTTGATGTTCATCGCATCCGAGCCGCAAACGCCTTCGCGGCAGGAGCGGCGGATGGAGAGGGAATCGTCCACCTCCCACTTGATCCGCTGGATGGCGTCGAGCAGCATCTTGTCGGTGTGCTGCAGCGTCACCTCGACGTCCTGCATATAGGGCTTGGCGTCCTTGTCGGGGTCGTAGCGGTAAATCGAGAATTTCATCTTGCGCGTATCGCTCATGTGCGCTCCTCTTGCCCGCCGTGTGCAGGCGGTTGATCCATCAGAAGGTTCGGGCCTTGGGTTTGAAAGGCTCGACGGTCAGGGGCTTGAGCTGCACCGGCTTGTAGCTCAGGCGGCTGCCCTCTCGCCACCACAGCGTGTGCTTGAGCCAGGCCTCATCGTCGCGCCCGGTGTGGTCGTTGTGGTAGTGCGCGCCGCGGCTTTCCTTGCGGGCCTCGGCCGACACGATGGTGGCCTTCGCGACTTCGATGAGATTGTCGACCTCCAGCGCCTCGATCCGGGCGGTGTTGAACACCTTGGATTTGTCCTTGAGGTAGATGCGGTCGACCTGGCCCGCAATGTCGGCAATGGCCTGCACGCCCTCCGCCATGAGGGTCTCGGTGCGGAACACGCCGCAATGGGTCTGCATCGCCGTGCGGATGGCATCGGCCACCACATGGCTGCCGTCCCCGCTCTTGGAGGCGTCGAGCTGGGCAAGACGCGCGAGCGAACGGTCGGCGGCGTCCTTGGGCAGCGGTTTGTGGCTGCGCTGATGAATGCCGCTGTTCACGATATGGTTGCCCGCCGAGCGTCCGAACACCAGAAGGTCGAGCAGGGAGTTGGTGCCCAGGCGGTTGGCGCCATGCACGCTCACGCAGGAGCATTCACCGATGGCGTAGAGCCCACCCACCACCGCCGCGGGGTTGTCGCCCTGCGGCATGACCACCTGACTGTGGATGTTCGCCGGGATGCCGCCCATCTGATAGTGAATGGTCGGCACCACCGGGATGGGCTCCTTAATCGGATCGACGTTGGCGAAGCGGATGGCGATCTCGCGGATCGAAGGCAGCCGCTTCATGATGGTCTCGGCGCCCAGGTGATCGAGCTTGAGCAGGACATGGTCCTTGCGCGCTCCGGCGCCCCGTCCTTCCTTGATCTCCTGATCCATCGAGCGCGAGACGAAGTCGCGCGGTGCCAGATCTTTGTAGGTCGGGGCATAGCGCTCCATGAAGCGCTCGCCATTGGCGTTGAGCAGAATCCCGCCCTCGCCGCGAACGCCCTCGGTGATCAGCACGCCGGCACCGGCCACGCCGGTGGGATGGAACTGCCAGAACTCCATGTCCTGCAGCGGAAGGCCCGCCCGCGCGGCCATGCCCAGGCCGTCTCCGGTATTGATGAAGGCATTGGTCGACGAGGCGAAGATGCGCCCCGCCCCGCCGGTGGCCAGCACCGTGGCCTTGCCCTCGAAAATCGTCACGTCACCCGTTTCCATTTCGAGCGCGACCACGCCGAGAACGTCGCCCTCGGCATCGCGAATCAGGTCGAGCGCCATCCATTCCACGAAGAAATGGGTGCGAGCCTCCACGTTCTGCTGATAGAGCGTGTGCAGCATGGCATGACCGGTGCGGTCCGCCGAGGCGCAGGCGCGCTGCACCGCCTTCTCGCCGAAGTTGGCGGTATGACCGCCGAAGGGTCGCTGATAAATGGTGCCGTCGGGGTTGCGGTCGAACGGCATGCCGAAATGCTCGAGCTCGTACACCGCGCTGTTGGCCTCGCGGCACATGAATTCGATGGCGTCCTGGTCGCCGAGGTAGTCCGATCCCTTGACGGTGTCGAACATGTGCCAGTACCAGTCGTCCTCGCTCATATTGCCCAGGGAGGCGGCCACCCCGCCCTGCGCCGCCACCGTGTGCGAGCGCGTCGGAAACACCTTGGAGAGCACCGCCACGTCCAGCCCGGCCCGCGCCAGTTGCAGCGCGCAGCGCATCCCCGAACCACCGGCCCCCACCACCACCACATCGAATTTGCGATTACTGACCTGCATTTACGCTCTCCACAACACTTGCAGGGCCCAGCCCGCGCAAGCCAATAGCCACAGAATGGTGCCGATCTGCAGCAGCAGTCGCACGCTCACCGGTTTGACGTAATCCATCCAGATGTCGCGCATGCCCACCCAGACGTGATAGATCAGCGCCAGCACCGTCACGAAGGTCAGGAGCTTCATCCACTGCTGTGCGAACAACGCGTGCCAGCGGGCGTAGTCGAGTGGGCCGGGAGCGAGGAAGTAGACCAGCAGCACCAGAGTGAACACCGCGATGACCGCAGCCGTGACACGCTGCGCCATCCAGTCGCGCAGGCCGTAGTGCGCGCCCACCACCAGGCGCTTGTTGCCGATGTTGTTGCCGCTCATGTCAGTACACCCCCAGCAGCTTGAGACCGAACAGCCCCGTCAGACCGAGCGACACCACGAAGGTGATGATGGCCAGTTGCAGCCCCTGCGCCTTGCTCACGGCGTGAAACGCATCCATCCACAAATGCCTCACCCCGGCGGCGAGGTGATGCATCAGCGCCCAGAACAGCCCGAGAAGCACGAGCTTGACGAGCCCATGCGACAGGAACTGCGCGATGGCGGCGTGACTTTCGGCGCTGCGCAGGCTGGCATCAAACACCCAGAGCACCAACGGCAGGGCCAGGAACATCACCGCCCCGCTGACCCGGTGCAGGATGGACACGATGCCGGCCAGAGGCAGGCGATAACCCACGATCTGGCTGATGTGGATGTTGCGGTAAACCGGCCGTGCCGGCGGCGAAGCAGGCTTTGTCATGACACTGTCCTCGTTGTGAACGTCGTTCTTGCAGGATTTCGGGGGGCGCGCTTCGGGTGCAGACCTTGGGCGGAAAACGATCCTGTGCTTATTTTGAGTCTATTGCATTGCAGCAAAACGACGCGCCGGTCGCCCCCGCGGCCATGCAAATCCAATCGTCCCTAATTCAATTCATTGCGATAGTGATGATGTCGGGTGTTGTAAAGCCCGCGGCGGTACTCCGCCGGAAGCTCACCATAACTGAATGAGAGTCTTTCCACGAGCAGCAAGGCCTCTGCCTCGCGCACCCGAAGGAGTTGCGCCTCCTGCGCGCTGGCATTCACCGCGCGCAGTTTCTCTTCCGCCCGCACCATGCGGGTGGAAAATTCGGATTCGAACAGCGCGTAAAGAGGGCCGCGATAACTCTCCAGCCGCTCTGCCGTCAGCGCGCGGAAGGCCGGCCCGGGCAGATAAATATCCTCGAACACCACCGGCTCCCCCGCCAGCAGCAGCAGGCGGCGGATCTGCGTCACGCTCTCCCCCGCCTTGATCCCCAGGGTCCGCGCCACCTCCTGCGAGGCACGCGCGCGCCTGCATTCGAGGAACTGCCGCTCCATGGGCTGCGGCAGGGGGCGCTCGCCTTCAACGGTGGCGTCGGGCACGAGGCGCAGAAAACGGAATTTCACGCGCTCTTCATGGTGCGTGGATACAAACGTGCCGCGCCCCTGTCGGCGCAGCAGCAGGCCTTCCGCCGCCAGTTCGTCCACCGCCTTGCGCACCGTACCCTGGCTGACGCCGAATCGCCGCGCCAGATCGGCTTCGCTGGGAATGAGTTCTCCGGGCTTCCAGTCGCCCTGCTGGAGGCTGCGGGTGATCAGCCCCTTGATCTGCCGATACAGCGGGCTGAAGCTCGGATTGGCCGCGCTGGCGGCTTGCAGCTCGGACGCTGGATCGGGGGCTGTGCGGGTAGCCATCATGTCGTGCATTGCAGCATAGGCCGCCCCGGCTTGTCCAGCGTTTGATAACAAACATCTTATATAAGATAGATGAGTGATTGACGAGGATCGGGGGCCGTCCTACACTTCCCGGCATAGTGCGGTGCACAAAGGCCGCTGCCCCTCCAGCGGCAAGACACCTTGCCGCCGCGTCGGGCCAGCCCAGTCCGGTCACCTGCAACGGCGGTCCTCACAAGGCGGTCGCCCCCATCAACCGACATCGACCCAGGAGTTTTCCATGTCCAAAGCCCCCGTACGCGTCACCGTCAGCGGAGCCGCAGGCCAGATCGGCTATGCGCTGCTGTTCCGCATCGCCTCCGGCCAGATGCTGGGTGCAGACCAGCCCGTGATTCTGCAGCTCCTGGAAATTCCCGACGAAAAGGCGCAGAAGGCATTGACCGGGGTGATGATGGAACTGGAAGACTGCGCCTTCCCGCTGCTGGCCGGCATGAGCGCGCACGGCGACCCGATGACCGCCTTCAAGGACGTGGACTACGCCCTGCTGGTCGGCGCCCGCCCGCGCGGCCCGGGCATGGAGCGCCGCGACCTGCTGTCGGCCAACGCGCAGATCTTCACGGCGCAGGGCAAGGCGCTCAATGCCGTGGCCAGCCGCGCGGTCAAGACGCTTGTGGTCGGCAATCCGGCCAACACCAATGCCTATATCGCGATGAAATCGGCCCCCGATCTCCCCGCGAAGAATTTCACGGCCATGCTGCGCCTGGACCACAACCGCGCGCTGAGTCAGTTGGCCGCCAAGACCGGCAAGCCCGTGGGCGACATCGAAAAAGTCTGCGTCTGGGGCAATCACTCCCCGACCATGTACGCCGATTACCGCTTCGGCACCGTGGGCGGCCAGTCGGTCAAAGACATGATCCACGACGACGCCTGGAATCGTGACGTTTTTCTGCCGACCGTGGGCAAGCGGGGTGCGGCCATCATCGAGGCCCGCGGCCTGAGTTCAGCGGCTTCGGCCGCGAATGCCGCCATCGACCACATGCACGACTGGGCGCTGGGCACGCAGGGCAAGTGGGTGAGCATGGGCATTCCGTCCGACGGGTCTTACGGTATTCCCAAAGACACGATGTTCGGCTTCCCGGTCACCTGCGCGGACGGCGAATACCAGCTCGTGCGCGATCTGCCGATCGACGCGTTCTCGCAGGAGCGCATCAACAAGACCCTGGCCGAACTCGAAGAAGAGAAAGCCGGCGTCCAGCATTTGCTCTGAACGCATCATGACCCATCCGACCGCTGGCGCGCGGCTGCGCCTCGCCTTGACGCAGGAAAGCCCGCTGCAGATCGTGGGCGCGATCAACGCCAACCACGCCTTGCTGGCCCAGCGGGCGGGCTTCAAGGCCATTTACCTCTCCGGGGGCGGCGTGGCGGCAGGGTCCTTGGGCATGCCCGATCTGGGCATCAACACCCTCGATGACGTGCTCACCGACGTGCGCCGCATCACCGATGTCTGCGACCTGCCCTTGCTGGTGGATGTGGATACCGGCTTTGGCCCGAGCGCCTTCAACATTGCACGGACCGTCAAGAGCCTCATCAAATTCGGCGCCGCCGGCCTGCACATCGAAGACCAGGTCGGCGCCAAGCGCTGCGGCCACCGTCCCGGCAAGGAAATCGTCAGCAGTGGCGAAATGGTCGATCGCATCAAGGCCGCGGTCGACGCCCGTACCGATCCCGACTTCTACCTCATCGCCCGCACCGATGCCATCGCCGTCGAGGGACTGGACGCGGCCATCGCCCGCGCTCGCGCCTGCGCCGAAGCCGGGGCCGACGCCATCTTCGCCGAGGCCGCGCTCGATCTCGACACCTACCGCAAATTCGGTCAGGCTGTCGGCGTGCCCCTGCTGGCCAACATCACCGAGTTCGGCGCCACGCCGCTGTTCACCGTCGATGAGCTGCGCAGCGCGGGCGTGGCCATGGCGCTCTACCCGCTTTCAGCGTTTCGCGCCATGAACAAGGCGGCGCAGACCGTGTATGAAACCCTGCGGCGCGAGGGCACGCAAAAGGCCGTGGTGCCGCTCATGCAGACCCGCGCCGAGTTGTACGAAAGCATCGGCTACCACGCCTACGAGCAGCGGCTGGACGCCATCTTTTCCGGCAAGAAACCAGCGTGAACCGAACGGCATACCGAGGAGACAAACCATGAGTGATGATGCAGCGCCCGCAGGCATGACCTTCAAGCCGAAAAAATCGGTGGCACTCTCCGGGGTCACGGCCGGCAATACGGCCCTGTGCACGGTGGGGCGCACCGGCAACGACCTGCACTACCGCGGCTACGACATCCTCGACTTGGCCGAAGCCTGCGAGTTCGAAGAAGTCGCCCACCTGCTGGTCCACGGCAAGCTGCCCAACTCCGCCGAACTCGCGGCCTACAAGACCAAGCTGCGCCGTCTTCGCGGCCTGCCCGCAGCCGTCAAGACCGCGCTGGAGCAACTGCCGCCTTCGGCCCACCCGATGGACGTGCTGCGCACCGGCGTGTCCGTGCTGGGCTGCGTCATGCCCGAGAAGGACGACCACAACGTGGCCGGCGCCCGCGACATTGCCGACAAGCTCATGGCCTGCCAGGGCTCGATGCTGCTGTACTGGTGGCATTTCGCCGCCAACGGGCGCCGCATCGAGGTCGAGACCGATGACGACTCCATCGGCGGCCACTTCCTGCACCTGCTGCACGGCCACAAACCCAGCGCCTTGTGGGAACGGGCGATGCACACCTCGCTCATTCTCTACGCCGAGCATGAGTTCAACGCCTCCACCTTCACCGCCCGCGTCATCGCCGGCACGGGCAGCGATCTGTTCAGCGCCATCACCGGCGCCATCGGTGCGCTGCGCGGCCCCAAGCATGGCGGCGCCAACGAAGTGGCGCTCGACATTCAGCGGCGCTACGCCAGCCCCGATGATGCCGAGGCCGACATCCGCAGCAGGGTCGCCAACAAGGAAGTGGTGATCGGCTTCGGCCATCCGGTCTACACCATCGCCGATCCGCGCAACAAGGTCATCAAGGAAGTCGCCCGGCGGCTTTCCGCCGATCAGAAGGACATGCGCCTGTTCGACATCGCCGAGCGGCTGGAGACGGTGATGTGGGACGTGAAGAAGATGTTCCCCAACCTCGACTGGTTCAGCGCCGTGAGCTACAGCCTCATGGGCGTTCCCACCGCCATGTTCACCCCGCTGTTCGTGATTTCCCGTACCAGCGGCTGGAGCGCGCATGTGGTGGAACAGCGACAGGACAACAAGATTATTCGGCCCAGCGCGAATTACACTGGCCCGGAAAATTTGCAGTTCGTGCCGCTCTCACAGCGTTCCTGAGCCCCGTCACGCGCACGCTACGCCATGCAGACGCGCCAGACCCGTCACTCACGCCGACCCGGAGCGGTTTTTTCCGTGTTCCGTCGTTCGTGGAGTGTCTGATATGAAGCGCAAGTTATCCCTTCTCTCCGGGCTCGTGGGCCTGTCCTGCATGCTGAGTCTTACGGCCCATGCCCAGGGCTCCACCGACAAGACCCCGCAGCCCGACCCGGCGGTGTCAGCCAAGACGGCCGCGCCCGCGCCGACCGTGGTGGCCGCAGCGGCCACCGCCACACCCGCCTTGCTGAATCCGGCTGCCACCCCGGCAGGCACCGAGAACGGCTATCCCGATGTGAACCCCGTGTTCGCGCTGAAGGCCGGACGCATGGTGTGCGGCTCTCATCGCATCCCGATGGATGTGAAGGTCGAGGGCGCCAACGATGGTGCCGTGCTGATCACCTGGAACAAGAAGCACTACGTCCTCAAACGCAAGCCCACCTCGACTGGCGCCTACCACTTCGACGATGCCAAGGCCGGCTTCGTCCTCATTCAGATCCCGACCAAAAGCATGCTGTTCGACAAGAAGAACATGACGCGATTGGCCGACGACTGCGTTCCCTCGCC
>JAJTBQ010000050.1 GCA_021286835.1 Thiomonas sp. | reverse complement strand
GGCGACGTGGAAACCGGCACCAGCCTGTCCAACGCGTTTCGCAAGCATCCCAAATACTTCGACGCGCTCTACTGCAACCTGGTCGAGGCGGGCGAGACGGCCGGTATGCTCGAACTGGTGCTCGACCGTCTGGCCACGTATCAGGAAAAGTCGCTGGCCATCCGCAGCAAGATCAAGAGCGCGCTCACCTACCCGATTGCGGTGATGGTCGTGGCCTTCGTGGTGGTGTCCATCATCATGCTGTTCGTCGTGCCCGTGTTCACCGACGTGTTCTCGCAGTTCGGCGCGAGCCTGCCCGCCCCCACGCTGATGGTGGTGGCCATGTCGAACTTTTTCGTGCACTACTGGTACATCCTGTTCGGCACCATTTTTCTCGGCGGCTATTTCTTTCTTCAGTCGTGGAAGAAATCCGTCAAGATGCAGGAAAGCATGGATCGCTTGCTGCTGCGCGTCCCCGTTTTCGGCAAACTGGTTCGGCTCGGCGCGCTGGCGCGCTGGACCCGCACGCTGGCCACGATGTTCGGCGCCGGGGTGCCGCTGGTCGAGGCGCTCGACGCCGTGGGCGGCGCCGCGGGCAATATCGTCTATCTCCGCGCCACCGAAAAGATTCAGCAGGATGTGTCGACAGGCACCAGTCTGACGACGTCGATGCAGACCCAGGGCGTGTTTCCGCCGCTGGTCATCCAGCTGACGTCCATCGGTGAAGAGTCCGGTTCGCTCGATTCGATGTTGAGCAAGGCCGCCGACATCTACGAAGCCGAAGTGGACGAGTTGGTGAAGAATCTCTCCGCCCTGCTCGAGCCGATCATCATCGTCTTTCTGGGCGTGATCATCGGTGGATTGGTGGTGGCGATGTATCTGCCGATCTTCAACCTGGGCAAGGTTGTCGGCTGATGCCCGATTTCAGCGCTGTACCCCTGAGTTTCTGGATCGTGGCCGCCGGGCTGATCGGCCTGGCCGTGGGCAGTTTCCTGAACGTGGTCATCTACCGCCTGCCAGTGATGATGGAACGGCAGTGGCAGGCCGATGCCCACGCCACGCTGCATCCCGACGCCGAGGAGAGGCCCGCCGAACGCTTCGACCTCGCCGCGCCGCGTTCGCGCTGCCCGTCCTGCGGCCACGCCATCACCTGGTGGGAAAACATTCCGGTGCTGAGTTTTCTGCTTCTGCGCGGCAAGTGTTCGGCCTGTGGCACGGCGATTTCGTGGCGCTATCCACTGGTGGAACTCGCCACGGCCTTGTTGACTGCCGCCGTGATCGTTCGCTGGGGTGCGAACTGGGACAGCCTGGCCTACATCGCCCTGCTCTGGGCGCTCATCACCCTGGCCCTGATCGACTTCGACACCACCTTGCTGCCCGACAGCATCACCCTGCCCCTGCTTTGGCTCGGGCTGCTGTGGCATGCGGCCCTGCACCCGGCGCAACTCTCCAGTGCGGTGTGGGGTGCGGTGGTCGGCTACCTGGCGCTGTGGACGGTCTACCAGGGATTCAAGCTGCTGACGGGCAAGGAGGGCATGGGCTTTGGTGACTTCAAGCTGCTGGCGGCGCTCGGCGCCTGGTTTGGCGTCGCGGCGCTACTGCCGATCATTCTGCTGTCCAGCATTTGTGGCGCCGTGATCGGCATTGCGCTGCAGGCGCTCAAGCTGACCGAGCGCGGGCGGCCGATTCCCTTTGGCCCCTTCCTGGCGGCGGCCGGCATTCTTCTGCTGTTGATCGGGCCGGACACACTGGTGGCGATGCTGCTGCCCAGCGCAGGGGCATGAAGGGCTCGTCGCGTCTGCGCATCGGCCTCACCGGAGGCATAGGCTCGGGCAAATCGGCGGCGGCGGATCTCTTGGCCGCGCACGGGGCCGCCATCATCGACGCCGACGTCATCGCGCACGAACTCACTTCCTCTGGCGGCGCGGCCATGCCCGCGCTGGTCGAAGCGTTCGGCCCCGACGTCCGCGACAGCACCGGCGCTCTGGATCGCGCGGCGATGCGCCAGCGCGTGTTCGCCAACCCCGAGGCGCGCATCCTGCTGGAATCCGTCCTTCATCCCCGCATCGCAGCGGTCATGCGCCAAGCCGCCACCGAGCAGCCGGGCGATTACCTCGTGTTCGTCGTGCCCTTGCTGGTCGAACATCTGGATCGTTGGCGACCGCAGATCGACCGGCTCTGCGTGGTCGACTGCCCGCCCGAGGCTCAGCTTGCGCGGGTGCGGGCGCGCTCCGGTCTGGCGGCCGAAATGATCGAGGCCATCATGGCCACGCAGGCCACGCGCACGCAGCGTCTGGCGGTGGCTGACGACGTGCTCGACAACAGTGGCGATCGGGAACACCTGTCCCGACAAGTCGATGCGCTGCATGCGCGCTATCGCTCATTCGTCCACAAAAATTGAGTTCAGGCGCGGCTTGCATGACAATGCATGCAGCCGCCGTCGCCCCGCCGGGCGGCATGCCAACCTCCCCGCGCTTCGCCGTGCGCCAAGCTGCCCCAACCGGATCGGCCCGTGATTCTGTACGAATATCCCTTGCACGAACGTGTGCGCACGCTGCTCAGGCTGGAACATCTGTTCCGCCGCGTCGATGTGCTGCAGCAAAGCGCGCTGCCGGAGCATCATCATTTCGCACTGATCACCCTGTTCGAAATCATGGACGTCGCGGCCCGGCAGGACCTCAAGTCGGAAATTCTCAAGGAACTCGAACGCCAGCGGCAGACCTTCATCGCCTATCGCGGCAACCCGGCCGTGGCCGAATCGGTGCTCGACGCCGTGCTCGGCGAACTCGATCAGGCCTTTCAGGCCCTCAGCCAGCAGCAGGGCCGGGTCGGGCAGAGTCTGCAGGACAACGAATGGCTGATGGCGATCCGCAGTCGAGCCAATATCCCCGGCGGCACCTGCGAGTTCGACCTGCCGGCGTATTACGCCTGGCAACACCTGCCGCAGCAACAGCGCCAGAGCGATCTGGCACGCTGGCTGCAATGGTTCGCGCCGCTTGCCAGCAGCGTGGAACTGTTGTTGCGCCTGCTGCGCGACGCCGGCAGCACGCGCAAGATCCAGGCCGTCAACGGCAGCTACCAGCAGCAGCTTGCCGGCAAGACCTACCAGTTGCTGCGACTGCGCATCGATGGCGCCCTGGGCCTGGTCCCCGAAATCACGGGCCATCGCCTCATGGTCTCGGTGCGTTTCATGCAGCCCGATGCCGAATGGCACATGACGCCCAGCGCGGATGAAGTGCCCTTCGACATGACCCTCTGTCCCTGAATCAGCATGGCCCCGCCCTCCCAAACGCCGTCAGCTGCGCCGCAGCGCAAAGTGCCCTGTCCGCACTGCGGCGCGCTCACCGTCTACAGTCTGGACAATCCCTGGCGCCCCTTTTGCAGCGAACGCTGCAAGTCCCTCGATTTCGGCGCCTGGGCCAGTGAGAGCTACCGCGTGCAGGCCAAACCCGATGCGGCCGACATCGAGGCCATGGAGCAAGACCTGGAGCGCCGCGCCCAGAACCCGGGCCAACGCCACTGAACAGGCCTCAGCGCCGGGCCGGGCTCAACCTTGGTCCTCAGCCAGCCATTCCAGCACGGGCAGGGCACCCGGCAGCACAGGATTGAGCGTGACCGGCAGCGTCTGCCACGACAACTGCTGACCTTCGCGGCCCTCGGGCTCGCCCTCCCAGGCCGTGATGCGGCAGAACTGCAGGTCGACCAGCGCGTGGGGATAGTCCACTCGCAAGCTCCTCCAGAACTGAGCCTCCCGCACGCGCACGCCGAGCTCTTCCTCAAACTCCCGGGCCAACGCGTCCTGCAGCGATTCGCCGACTTCGAGTTTGCCGCCTGGAAACTCCCAGTACCCCGCATACGGCTTGCCCTGCGGACGCGACGCCATCAGAAAGGCCCCGTCCTCCCGCATCATCAGCCCGACCGCCACGGCAACGGGCTGGCGCTGCGCCTTGGGGTGATCGGTCATTTGCCGCCGCGCCCTGCCCAGTCGCGGGCGAACTGCCAGGCCACGCGGCCCGAACGGGACCCGCGCTCCAGTGCCCAAACCAGCGACTCCTGCAAGGCCTTGTCCATCTGCCTGTCGGTCACGCCGAACGCGCGCAGCCAGTGCGCGGCGATGCGCAGATAGTCGTCCTGACTGTAGGGATAGAAACTCACCCAGAGCCCGAAGCGTTCGGACAGGGAAATCTTCTCCTCCACCACCTCTCCCGGGTGGATCTCGCCGTTCTCGAGATGCTTGTAGCTCAGGTTTTCCTGCAGATACTCGGGCATGAGATGCCGCCGATTGGAGGTTGCGTAGATCAGCACGTTGTCCGCCGTGGCGCTGACCGAGCCGTCGAGCACCGATTTGAGCGCCTTGTAACCCGGCTCGCCTTCCTCGAATGAAAGGTCGTCGCTGAAGACGATGAAACGCTCGGGCCTGGCCGCGAGCAGATCGGTGAGTTCGGGCAGGTCGACCAGATCGGCCTTGTCCACCTCGATCAGACGCAGCCCCTGGCGCGCGAATTTGTTCAGACTGGCCTTCACCAGAGACGATTTGCCGGTGCCGCGCGAGCCGGTGATGAGCACATTGTTGGCCGGCTTGCCCTGGACGAACTGGCGCGTATTGCGCTCGACCTTGCGACGCTGGTCCTCGATGCCGATCAGATCGTCATACGCGATGGGCGAGAGCTTGTGCACCGGCACCAACTGCTTGCGCCCGCCCTTGCTGACCCAGCGGAACGCGACCGAGGCATGCCAGTCCGGCTCGGACAAGGGCGCAGGCAGCAGGGTCTCCAGCCGGTCGAGCAGGCCGTTGGCCCGCTGGAACAGCGCGAGAAGCGGGCCGCTGAGGTCGACGGGCACCACGGTTTCCACAACAGGCGTGGGTGCGGGAGATCGGGCGGGCGAGGTACGGGAGGTCGAGGTGCGTCGGGTCGTTCCGGGCATGGTCTTCATCGGGTTCAGGAGCGGTAATCGGCATTGATGGACACATAGTCGTGCGACAGATCGCAGGTCCACACCGTCGCCGTTGCTGCGCCACGGCCGAGCACGATGCGCACGGTGATCTCCGCCTGCTGCATCACGCGCTGCCCGTCTTCCTCGCGGTAATCGGGATGCCGGCCGCCACGCGTGGCGACATGCACGTCGTCGAGATAGAGCTCGACGCCATCCACGTCCAGATCGTGCACGCCGGCATAACCCACGGCAGCCAGAATGCGTCCCAGGTTCGGGTCGCTGGCGAAAAAGGCGGTCTTCACCAGCGGCGAGTGCGCCACGGCATAAGCCACCTGTCGTGCCTCGTCCCGGCTCAGGGCGCCCTCGACTCGGACACTGATGAACTTGGTCGCGCCTTCGCCATCGCGCACGATGGCCTGGGCAAGCCGCTGCGCCAGCGCGGTGAGCGCGGTCTGCAGCGCCTTGGCCTGCGCGCTGTCGGCGCGCGTGATCGGTGGCAAAGAGGTCTTGCCCGTGGCGATGACGATGAGCGAATCGTTGGTCGAGGTGTCGCCGTCGATGGTGATGCTGTTGAACGAGTCGTCGGCCGCGGTGCGCGTGAGTTGCTGCAGGACCTCGGGGCTGACAGCGCAGTCGGTGGCGATGAAACCGAGCATGGTCGCCATATTGGGGCGAATCATGCCCGCCCCCTTGCTGATGCCGCTCAGCGTCACCGTGACGCCCTCGATCACCACCTGAACGCTGGCCGCCTTGGGCAGGGTGTCGGTGGTCATGATGGCGGCCGCCGCATCGGCCCAGCCTTCGCTGCGCGCCGCGGTCATCGCTGCAGGCAGGCCACCGAGCAGGCGTTGCATGGGCAGCGGCTCCAGAATCACTCCAGTCGAGAACGGCAGCACCTGCTCCGGCTGTGCGTCGATCAGGCTGGCCAGTTCCACGCAGGTCTGCCGCGCGTCGGCCAGGCCCTGGGCGCCGGTGCCCGCATTGGCACAGCCGGTATTGATGACCAGGGCACGCACATCCTGACCACCCGTGCTTCGAAGATGTTCACGGCAGACTTGAACCGGCGCGGCGCAGAAGCGATTCTGGGTGAACACGCCGGCCACGCTCGCGCCGGGCGCGATCTGCACCACGGTGAGGTCTTTGCGCCCGGGCTTGCGGATCTGCGCCTCGCTGACGCCCAACAGAACGCCCTCGATGGCCAGAAGCTGGGTTGGATCAGGGGCTTGAAGATTCACGGCCATGACAGCGTCTCCACAACGTGACGGAAGGTAGGGTGCGGGACATGCGTGCCCCGCAGCCGGGCAGCCGGCTTCAGCTCAGCTTGCCGTGGCAATGCTTGTACTTCTTGCCGCTGCCGCAGGGGCAGGGGTCGTTGCGCCCGACCTTGGGGTAGGGATTCTCCTGCGGAGTCGCCAACGCCGTCGAAGCGGACGCAGCCATCCCGGCCAAGGCGGCCTCGGTGCTGTCGAGCACGGAAATACCCGATCCGGCATCCGCGTGCTGGAAGTTGACCTGGATGCGCTGGGCCTTCTCCTCGATAATTTCGGCGGCCTGTTCCGCCTGCTCCGGGCTCTGGACCTGGACCGTCATCAGCACGCGGGTGACCTCGGCTTTCACCGAGTCGAGCATCAGACCGAACAGCTCGAACGCCTCGCGCTTGTACTCCTGCTTGGGCTGTTTCTGCGCATAGCCGCGCAAATGAATGCCCTGGCGCAGATGGTCCAGCGACGACAGATGCTCGCGCCATTGCTGGTCGAGCGTCTGCAGCAGCACCACGCGCTCGAACTGGGCGAAGTTGTCGCGCCCGACCAGATCGACCTTGGTGGCGTAGGCGGTGTCGGCGGCTTCGAGCACGCGCTCGAGCACGTCTTCGTCGGTCATGTTCTCGTCGGATTCCAGCCATGCCTTGAGCGGCAGTTCGATCTGCCAGTCGTCGCGCAGCACTTTTTCAAGGCCCGGAATGTCCCACTGCTCTTCCATGCTCTGCTCGGGCACATAGGCCCGCACCAGATCGGCAAACGCCCCCTGGCGCAGCGAAGTGATCTGCTCGCCGACGTCCTCGGAGTCGAGCAATTCATTGCGCTGCTGATAGATGATCTTGCGCTGCTCGTTGGAGACGTCGTCATACTCCAGCAACTGCTTGCGGATGTCGAAGTTGCGGGCCTCGACCTTGCGCTGCGCCGACTCGATCGAACGCGTCACCATGCCGGCCTCGATGGCTTCGCCCTCGGGCATCTTCAGACGTTCCATGATGGCCTTGACGCGGTCGCCCGCGAAAATGCGCATCAACGCGTCGTCGAGCGACAGGTAGAACCGCGTCGAACCCGGGTCGCCCTGGCGACCGGAGCGGCCGCGCAACTGGTTGTCGATGCGGCGGCTTTCATGGCGCTCGGTGCCGATGATGTGCAAGCCCCCCGCAGCGATCACCTTGTCGTGCAGCGACTGCCATTCGCTCTTGACGGTGTGAACCTTCTCGGCCTTTTCAGCATCCGACAGGTTGGGATCGGCCTCCAGAATCTCGCACTGCTTCTCCACATTGCCGCCGAGCACGATGTCAGTGCCTCGGCCCGCCATATTCGTGGCGATGGTGATCATGCCGGGCCGTCCGGCCTGGGCCACGATCTCGGCTTCGCGTGCGTGCTGCTTGGCATTGAGCACCTGGTGCGAGAGCTTCTTCTCGTGCAGCAACGCCGACAGCTTTTCGCTGCTTTCGATCGAGGTGGTGCCCACCAGCACCGGCTGACCGCGCTCAAAACAGTCGCGAATGTCTTCCACCACCGCCAGGTCGCGCTCATGCGCGGTCTTGTAGACCTTGTCCTGCGCGTCCTTGCGGCGGATGGGCTTGTTCGTCGGGATGACCACCGTTTCCAGTTTGTAGATTTCCTGGAACTCGAAGGCCTCGGTGTCGGCGGTGCCCGTCATGCCGCCGAGCTTGGCGTACATGCGGAAATAGTTCTGGAAGGTGATCGAGGCCAGCGTCTGGTTCTCGCTCTGGATGTCCACGCCTTCCTTGGCTTCCACCGCCTGGTGCAGCCCGTCGGACCAGCGGCGGCCGGCCATGATGCGGCCGGTGAACTCGTCGACGATGATGACCTCGCCGTTCTGCACCACATAGTGCTGGTCGCGGTGATAGAGGTGATTCGCGCGCAAGGCTGCATACACGTGGTGCATCAGCGCAATATTGGCCGCGTCATAAAGCGTGGTGCCCTGCGGAATCAGCCCCATCTCCGTCAGGATGGCCTCGGCCTTTTCATGGCCCGCCTCGGTGAGAAAGACCTGATGCGCCTTCTCGTCGACGGTGAAATCGCCCGGTTTCTCCACGCCCTTGCCGGTGATCGGGTCTTCTTCACCGATCTGGCGCACCAGACGCGGCACGATGACATTGATCTTCTTGTAAAGCTCGGTGTTGTCGTCGGCCTGGCCGGAGATGATCAGCGGCGTGCGCGCCTCGTCGATGAGGATGGAGTCGACTTCGTCGATCAGGGCATAGTTCAAGCCGCGCTGCACCCGCTCGGCCGGCTCGTACACCATGTTGTCGCGCAGGTAATCGAAGCCGTACTCGTTGTTGGTACCGTAGGTGACGTCGGCGGCGTAGGCGGCCTGCTTCTCCGGCTTGGTCATATTGGGCAGGTTGATGCCCACGGTCAGGCCCAGGAAGTTGTAGAGCCGACTCATCCATTCAGCGTCGCGCCGGGCCAGGTAGTCGTTCACCGTGACCACGTGCACTCCCTTGCCCGACAGGGCATTGAGGTAGACGGGCAGCGTGCCCACCAGGGTCTTGCCCTCGCCGGTACGCATTTCGCCGATCTTGCCGTGATGCAGTGCCATGCCGCCGATCATCTGCACGTCGAAGTGGCGCATCTTCAGCGCGCGCTTGCCCCCCTCGCGGACGACGGCAAACGCTTCGGGCAGAAGATCGTCGAGGCTGCGGCCGCCCGCGACCTGCTGGCGAAACTCGGCGGTCTTGGCCCTCAGTTCATCGTCGCTGAGTTTCTCGAATTGCGGTTCCAGGGCGTTGATGCGCTCGACCACGCGCCGGTATTGGCGCAGCAAACGTTCGTTGCGGCTGCCGAACAGACTGGTGAGGAATTTGACTGGCATGGGAAGGCGAACTCCAGGTTCGCGGTCTTGAGTGTGTTTGATGGAACACCGCAGCAACTGACACACGCCCGGTCTTCCGAGAACATTTCATTGTATGCGTGCGGTTTTGCCGCGCACTAGCTGGCACAATGGGGATGGATCCACCGATTTCCAGTCCGTTCCCACCGCCTCCATGTCCGCCCATCGCGCCCACACAGCCTCGCCGACCGCGACCTTCGCCCCGAAGGGCGCCGGATCGCTGTCGGCCTGGGCCCGGGTGACGCAGCCCATCGCGGCCCTGCAGGATGCCGCGACCGAGTCGCACCAGATGTGGCAGTGCGTCCGCCCCCTGCTGCCTGGGGCCCTCTTGGGCGGTGTCAGGGCGGGACGGTGGCAGGATGGGGTGTGGAGTCTGACGGCCAGTTCCAGCGCGGTGGCCGCCAAGCTCAGCCAGTTCAAGCCGACGCTGCTGCATCAGCTCAAGGCTCAGGGCCACGGCGTTCGCGACATTCGCATCCGGGTCCAGCCCCACGGCGCCCAGGCGGCGCCCATGGCCACGACCGCCACGCAGGAACCGCTTTGCCCGCCCGCGGTCAAGGCCCGCTTGCAAGCCCTTCTGAGTCGCGGCGACTGAACGAGCCCTTCAGAACGCGAAGGTGGGAATGGTGCGAAACCCCGCCGGCGCGCGGTTTGCATCGTCGAAGCTGACGATTTCGTAGCTGGATTCGTCGGCGAAGAGTTCGCGCAGCAGCAGGTTGTTGACCGCATGGCCGCTGCGGAAGGCGCTGTAGGCCCCGATCAGGGCCTTGCCCGCCACGTAGAGATCGCCGATGGCGTCCAGGGTCTTGTGCTTCACGAACTCGTCGTCGAAGCGCAGGCCCTCCTGGTTGAGGACGCGATACTCGTCCATCACGATGGCGTTTTCCATGCTGCCCCCCAAGGCGAGTCCGCGTTCGCGCAGGGTTTCGACGTCGCGCATGAACCCGAACGTACGGGCACGCGCAATGTCTTTGACATACGAGTCTCGCCCCAGATCGAACACGGTGGACTGCGCCGTCTGATCGACAGCCGGATGGTCGAAATCGATGTCGAAACTCAGCTTGAAGCCGTCGTAGGGTTCCAGCCGCGCCCATTTCTGGTCGGCGCCCTGCCCCAATCTCAACTCCACCGGCTTGCGCACGCGGATGAATCGCTTGGGCGCGTTCTGCAGCGCGATGCCCGCGGACTGCAGCAGATAAACGAACGACGACGCCGAGCCGTCGAGGATGGGAATTTCCTCCGCGGTGACGTCGATATACAGATTGTCGATACCAAGACCGGAGCAGGCCGAAAGCAGGTGCTCGACGGTATGGATCTTCACATTGTCACGGCCCAGCGTCGTGGCCATGCGGGTATCGACCACGGCGAACGGATTGAGTGGGATCTCGACGGGCTCGCTCAGATCGGTGCGGGTGAACACGATGCCCGTATCGGGCGGAGCCGGGCGCAGGGTGAGTTCCACCCGTTCGCTGCTGTGCAGACCGACGCCGACAGCGCGATTGACGGATTGAATGGTGCGTTGCGCCAACATGACGATAAATTATCGAAACCCTGTTTTTGATTGTGAGATGCTATGCATTCTAGACATTCCGGTCAGACCCTGCAGCCAGCCCGGCGAAGACGCCGCTGCGGCACCCAGACAGGGAGGTGATCTGTCAGGGTGCCGCAGCGCGCCGTTTCTGGCGCAGCGGCGACAGCGCCACGCGGAGTCGGGTCACTCCGTGAGGGGCGGGTCGGCCCCGCGGTTCGGCTCATGCCGCCGCAGTGCGTCGCCGCGTCCGTTCGCGGCCGCGTCTGGGA
>JAJTBQ010000411.1 GCA_021286835.1 Thiomonas sp. | reverse complement strand
TCCGCGACGACCGACGGTCGCCGCGCCACGCTGTTCATTCTCTGTCTCGCGGTGCACGCCATCGGCACCAGGCTGCGCGCGCCGCTGCAGATGCTGCAGCTCGGCGCGATTCGTGCTCGGCTCGCTGCTGGCCGGGCTTTCGGTCTCACCGCGCGCAAGCTGGGCGTGCAGGACTATGCGGTGTATGCCGAGAAAGGGCTGCTGCCTCGAACCCGAAGGCCTGGCAAGGCGGGCCTTGCCAGGCTACCGTGGATCGGCTGGGGCGCCTCCGTCAAGCATCTGGTGCAGGCGCGATGGCAGCGCGCGCCGCTCAGCTCTGCACCAGCCGCTTGGACTTGGCGATCGAGAACAGCATGCCCGCGCCCAGCATGAGGGTGATGAGCGCCGTGCCGCCATAGCTGACAAAGGGCAGAGGCACGCCGACCACCGGCAGAATGCCCGACACCATGCCCATGTTGACGAAGGCGTAGATGAAAAAGATCAGGGTCACCGACGCCGCCAGCAGACGCGAGAACAGCGTGGGCGCGTTGGCCGCGATCATCAGCCCGCGCAGGATGAAGAAGGTGTAGGCGGCCAGCAGCATGAGATTGCCGGCCAGCCCCCATTCCTCGGCCAGCACCGAGAACACGAAGTCGGTATGCGATTCGGGGACGAAGTTCAGATGCGCCTGGGTGCCGTGCAGATAGCCCTGACCGAACACCCCGCCGGAGCCGATGGCGATCATGCTCTGGATGATGTTGAAGCCCTTGCCCAGGGGGTCGCTCTGCGGGTCGAGCAGCATCATCAGACGCTGCCGCTGATAGTCGTGCATGAAGTGCCACAGCACCGGCGCACTCGCCGCGGCCAGGGCAACCAGCACGCCGATGACCCGCCATGACAGCCCGGCGAAGAAGATGACGAACGCTCCGGTGAACAACACCAGCAGCGCGGTGCCGAGGTCGGGCTGTTTCATGATGAGCCCCACCGGAATGGCCAGCAGCACGGCCGCGATGAAAAAGTCCTTCACCCGGATCTGCCCCTCGCGCCGCTGGAAGTACCAGGCCAGCATCAGCGGCACGGCGATCTTCATGATCTCCGAAGGCTGGACCACGGTGACGCCCAGATCGAGCCAGCGGCGCGCACCCTTGCGCACCAGACCGAACATGGCCGTGGCCACGAGCAGCGCCACCCCCACGGTGTAGATCGGAACGGCAATCTGCATGAGGCGCTGCGGCGGCACCTGGGCGGTGACGAACAGCACCAGAAAGCCGATGGCCAGATTGCGCAGGTGGTCGTCGAACGGCACGTGGGCATCCTGCAGCGCGGAAAACAGCACGATGCAGCCGATGGCCACCAACCACAGCAGCCCAGCGGCCAGTGCCGCGTCGAAGCCGGTGAAAAACGGGCGCACGCGATGCCAGAGCGGCGGACGTCCAAAGGTCGCGTTCATGAAACCATCTCCCTTTGGCGCTGCGGTGCCTTCATAGCCGCACGCCTTCCGCGTCGTCGCTCACGTCGGGCCGCGCGCCGAAGCGGGTGAACAGCGGCGCGCGCAGCCCGCCTCCGGGCCGCCCCAAGACGGGGTGCGCCCCCTCGGGGGGCAGCGACCGCGTAGCGG
>JAJTBQ010000410.1 GCA_021286835.1 Thiomonas sp. | reverse complement strand
CACGGTGAGCACGGCCAACAGCGCCAGGGCCGCCACCAGGGTGGGGATCAACGACATCCAGTAGGCCGCGACCAGCGTGGCATAGGGCAGCGAAACCGCCACGGCCAGATCGGGCGCGTTCGGCTGCATGCGGATCCAATAGCCCACGCGCTTCTGATTCACCGAATGCACCACGCCGCTGAAGGCCATCTCCGCCTTGTCCGGATGGTCTTGCAGCGTGCGCACCAGCACGCCGTTCTGCGGGTGCCCGTAGAACGCGTCGATGCGGTCACTCGGCACATCCGGCCAGCGCGCCAGCACATAGCCATCCTGCCGCACCAGCAAAAACCCCTCGGCTTCGCGCAAGGCATCGTCGCGGTGATTCTGGCGGGTCAGGCTGACCCAGAGCCGGTCGAACGCCATGCGTTCGATGCCGATGCCGATCCAGAATGCGGGCGCTTCACCGCTTGCCGGGTAGAACTGAAGCTGGGGCAAGACCCGCCGGTTCGGCGTAGGCAGGCGCACGAGCGGCCCCACCACCATCTTGCCGGTTTGCTGAGCATTGAGCAGTTGCGTCCAGATCAGCGGGTTGTTGCGCAGCTCAAAGCCGGGGCCGAGCTCGGCGGTCGACCCCATGACCTGGCCGTTGGCGCCGACCACGCGGATGACCGCGATGCCCTCAAGCGCCGCCTGGGCTTGACGCAGGCGTAGTTGCAGCGCCGACGCATCGCTCAGCAAGTGCGGATGGCGCCGAATGCTCAGCGCCAGACTGTCCGACAGGACCGCGTATTGCTGCAGCCGTCCGTCCGTGGCTCCCGCCAGCAACTGGGTGTTGAAGGCCAGGCGATGAATCAGCTTCTGCCGCTCGTTGCGCCAGTGCTGCAGGGCATAGAGGCCGAACAGCGTCAGCGTGACGAGGATGACCAGCACATAGCTGATCGAGAACAGTCGCTGCAGCCTTTGCAGCTGGGTTCGCTCAGACAGGCTGTTGTCCGTTTCGAGCGCCTGGGCCAGAAGGGGAGGGAGCGTTTCCAAGGTCGTGGACGATGATGCGGACGGCTCAGTCGGCCCGGGCGGGCGCGGCGCTGCGGGGCGGCGGCCCCGCGCACAACATGCCGGGAATGTAACTCTGTTGAAACGACATCCTGCCTCCTGGAGTCATCGCAAAACAAGCGACATGACAAACAGCGATCTGGTGCCACGAAGATCATTAACGCGCCATTTATAGGGCATAGTAAATGTAAAGTGACGAAGCGTTGCAACAGGCCACGCCGTGCTTCAATGCATGCAAGGTGCAACTGGCCCTGCGCCCCCTTTGCCTGCCGAGTTCGCCCATGCTCCATTACCGCATTCTTCCGGTCACCGCCTTTGCGCAAAACGCCTGCCTGTTGTGGGATAACGTCACCCAGGAGGCGGTCTTGACTGACCCGGGCGGCGAGCCCGATCGGTTGATGCAGGCGGTACGCGACGCAGGGGTGACGCTGCGTGAGATCTGGCTCACCCACGCCCATATTGATCACGCCGGGGCAGCGGCCGAGTTGGCGCAGCGCGCCGGCGTGCCCATCGTCGGGCCGCATCCGGCCGATCAGTATTGGATCGATGCCTTGCCGCAACAGGCACA
>JAJTBQ010000409.1 GCA_021286835.1 Thiomonas sp. | reverse complement strand
GCGTCGAGGCCGTCCTTGGCGAGCTGCACGAGATAGCCGTTGCGCGCCAGGAAGCGCTGGGTCACCCGGCGCACCGTGATCGAATCGTCCACCACCATGATGAGCGGCGCGGCTGCTTGAGCGGCCGAAGCGGCTGTCGGTGAGGTGACACCGGCACGCTGATCCACGATGGACGGGGCAGGCTCGGCTGCAGCGGCACGCGGCGTCGGGGCCAGTAGCGCGGCCTGCATCTGCTCGGCGGCACTGACGCCGTACACCGAGGCGAGGGCCACCGGGTTGTAGATCAACGCGGCGTCGCCGTTGGGCAGCACCGAGATGCCGGCCAGACCTGGCACGCGCGCCAGTTGCGGGCCGAGGTTCTTCACCACCACTTCGCGGTTGCCCACCACTTCATCGACCTGGATGGCAACCCGCTGTGTGGCACTGCGTATCACCACCACCGGCACGCTCTTGCCGAAGGGTTCGCCGCTGGCGCCCGACTGTCCGAGCAGCGCGCCCAGCCAGTAGAACGGCAGGGTGTTGTCGGCATAGTCGATGCTCAGGCTGCGCGCGGCACTGGCGATCTGTTCGGGCTTGAAGCGCAGCACGATGTCCACCAGATTGGCGGGCACGGCATACAGCGAGGAACCCGTGCGCAGCAAGACCACATGCGTGATGGCCGTGGTCAGCGGCAGCAGCAGGGTGAAGCGCGCGCCGGCGCCGGGCTGGTTGTCGAGCAGCACGCGGCCGCCCAGTGCGTTGACTTCGGTGCGCACCACGTCGAGCCCGACGCCGCGTCCGGCCACCGCCGTGGTGCTCTCGGCGCTGCTGAAGTTCGGGCGGAACACCAGTTGGGCGAGCTCGTCGTCGGAGAGGGTTTGGCCGGGCGACACGAGCCCGAGCTGTTCGGCCTTGGCGCGAATGGCGGTGTAGTTCAGCCCGCGGCCGTCGTCGGCGAGGGTGATGACCACCTCGTTGCCGTCCTGGCGCAAGGTCAGGGTGATCGTGCCCACCGGCGGCTTGCCCGCGGCCTGGCGCTCTTCGGCGGTCTCGATGCCGTGGGCCACGGCGTTGCGCAGCAAGTGGTCGAAGCTGCCGGAGACGCGTTCGAGCACGCCGCGATCGAGCTCGATGGTGCCGCCGACGATTTCGAGGCGCACGGCCTTGTTCAGATCCTTGGCGGCCTGGCGCACGGTGCGGTACAGGCGTTCGGACAGGCTGTCGAACTCGACCATGCGGGTACGCAGCAGATCGCGCTGCAGCTCGCGGGTCTGACGGGCCTGGCGGGTCATGTCGTCGTCGACTTCGCGCAGCAGGCGGCCCAGGGTGCCTTGCACCATGGCGATGTCGTTGACCGACTCGGCCATCATGCGGGTGAGCTCCTGCGCGCGGGTGAAGCGGTCGAATTCGAGGGGGTCGAAGTCGCGGTTCTCGTCGCGCGCGGCCTGGACCTGCGCGGTCATCTGCGCCTCGGCCTGAATCTCGATCTCGCGCACTTGCTGACGCAGTCGCTCGAGGTTGTCGCTCAGATCGCCCACCGAGGTGCGAATGGCGGCGATCTCGTTTTCCAGCCGGGCCCGCGAGATGGTGATCTCACCGGCCTGGTTGACCAGGCGGTCGAGCAG
>JAJTBQ010000408.1 GCA_021286835.1 Thiomonas sp. | reverse complement strand
GCAGTTGTTCGATGGCGGCCTCGGTCTTGCCTTGCAGGGCGTAGGCCTCGGCGGTTGCGCGGTGTTGCGCCGCGGCCGCGCCCAGCGCAGCGTCGGCACGCGCCAGGTCTTCCCACAGGGTGATGTCGTCGGGGTGCGCGATCGTCTGTTGGCGCAGATAGGTGCGCGCCCCGGTCTTGTCGGGCAGGGCCAGCAGGCTGCGCGCCAGCAGATGCCGCGCGGCGGTCGATTGCGGGAAGCGGACTTGCAGCGCCCGCGCTGCGTCCACGGCCTGAGCGGGCTGCCGCTCCAGCAGCAGTTCGATCTGCAGCAGATCGAGCGGAAGCCGCTCAATAGCTGGCTGGCCCGCCGCCGCGTTCTGCGCGCGGGCCAGCGCCAGGGCGGCGGCATCGAACTGTTTGAGCCGCTGCAGCACGACCGCCTGGCCATAGGCGATGCCGGCCTGTTGCGCGGGAAAACCGGCCTTGTCGGCATTGAAGCGCCGTTCTTCGCGCAACAAGGCGTCATGCGTGGCCGGCGTGAGCGCCCGGGCCCGGGCATGCATCAGCCAGAACATGAGGTCGTGGTCGGGTGGCAGCGGCTGGTTGCCCCCACGCGCCTCGGCATCGCTGATGCGTTCGCTGGTGAGCGGATGGGTTTGCAGGAAGGCCAGCACATCGCCGTCATCGAGGCGCGACAGGCTTTGCAGCCGCTGCAGCATGCTGGCCATGGCCTGCGGCGGATAGCCCGATTCGCTGAGCACCTCTTCGCCGGTGCGGTCGGCATCGCGCTCGTTGCTGCGCGAAAAGCGCAGGGCGTTGTCGATCGCGGCGGCCTGTCCGCCCAGGGCCAGGCCTTGCGCGGCCTGATCCTGGCCGGCGCTGGCGGCGGCGATCGCCAGCAGCAGCGAGCCGATGCTCAGAAGTCGGTCCTTGCCCATCTGCGCCAGCCGCTGGGCGATGTGCCGCTGGGTGATGTGGGACATCTCGTGGGCGAACACGGCCGCCACCTGATCGTGTGACTGCGCGTCGATCACCAGGCCTGTGTGTACCCCGATCCAGCCACCGGGCAGGGCGAAGGCGTTGAAACTGCGGTCGCGCAGCAGAAAGACACGGAAGCGCGTCGGCGCCTCCATTTCTGCGGTGCGCCGGGCGGCGGGCGTGAGGCGGTCGACGATGGTCTGCAGGTAGTCGCGCAGCAGGCTGTCGTCGAGATAGGCGGGCTCCTGGCGCATCTCGCGCATGATGATCTCGCCCAGCCGTTTTTCCTGAACCGACGTCAGGCTGCCCTGCGCGGGGTCGCCAAGAGTGGGCAGGCTGCTCGAAGAGCCCGATGCGTGAGTCTCGGCGGACTGCGCCCAGCTGGGCGCGCAGGGCAGCGTCATCGCCAGCAGGGCGGCGACGGCGCGCTGGCGAAGGGGGCGAAGTCGGTGGAGCGGGTTGGAACGCATGGGGAAACGCTGAGCAGGCCTGCCTAGAAAGAGCTGTTCCGGTCCCAGGGGTTCCCGCGCGCGGGCCTCGATGCCGTTCAGTTGAGCGCGGTCAGCGCGGCGTGAAGCTCCTCGGGCTCGAAGCTCGACAGGACGGTTTGCACCAAGGGAACGAGCTTGTCGGGATCGGCGCGCAGCACTT
>JAJTBQ010000049.1 GCA_021286835.1 Thiomonas sp. | reverse complement strand
CAGGCTGCCGAGCAGGGCGGTGCCCAGGCTGATGCGGAGTCGGGAGAGTTGCATCGGAATTCTTTCAGGGATTGAGAAAATCGAGTTGGGGCAGATGGCGAGGCGGGTTGGGCTGGAGCCGACCTGCAGAAGTCTGTTCAGTGCACCACGCGGTCGTCGGCTTCGACGAAAAGCTCGTCGAGGATGAGCGCGTCGGGCTCTTCGTCGAGGCGCCAGAAAATCATCAGCACGATGGTCTTGAGGTGTTCGAGCGGGAGCGGCTGCATGCCCGTGGCCAGCGCGCGCTCGATGGTGAGCTCGCGCAGATCCGGTTTGAGCACACCGGCGCTTTCAAGGAAATTGAGATAGCCGATGGCTTCAAGCCCCAGGCAGTCGAGTTCCTGCTGGGCGTAGAGACGGATGGCGTGAGGGCTCTGCGCCTGCTGCGTCTTCAGGCCGCCAACCGCGCTGTCGAGGCCGCGAAGCCAGTCCAGGGCTTCATGGATATCGTCGTTCTCGAACCCGGCGGCACTGAGTTTGCGCGTGAGCTGACCGAACTCGGGGCAGGCCTCGGGGTGCCAGTAGGACTCGTAGAGATACATGAGGATGTCGAACATGAGTCCATTCTATGCACGGCGCGATGACGGATTGTTTCTCGGACTTTAGGCGTCCGGCCGCAGGCGCGGCGAGGGAACTCAGCCGCGGGCGATGCGCTGGAAACGGCCGCCTGGCAGGCGCGCGATACGGCCCTGCAGTTCGAGGTCGAGCAGGCGCGCGGCCAGCCGGTCGGAGGGCCAGCCGGTACGGGCCGACAGATCGTCGAAGTCGCGGACATCGAAGCCGAGGGCGCGCAGGATGTCGCATTCGGGCGGATCGTTCGCTGCGGGCGACGCGTCGTCCACAGCGTTCGTCTCGGCGGGGCGCGCCGACCATGGGGCGTCCCAGCCGAATTCCTCAAGCACGTCTTGGGCGGTTTCGACGAGCTTGGCGCCCTCGCGGATCAGGCGGTGGCAACCGTGCGCCAATGGATTGTGAATCGAGCCGGGCATGGCGAAGACTTCGCGGCCCTGTTCGCCTGCCAGGCGGGCGGTGATGAGGGAGCCGGAGTGCGTGGCGGCTTCCACCACCAGCACCCCGCGTGACAGACCGCTGATGAGCCGGTTGCGGCGCGGGAAATTGCCCTTCGATGGCGAGGTGCCCAGAGCGAACTCGGACAGCAGCAGCCCGTGACGGGCCACGAGGTGCGCCAGCTCTTTGTGGCGCGGCGGATAGACGCGGTCACAGCCCGTGCCGAGGACGGCGATGGTCGAGCCCGCCTGCCCGCCTGTCGCGGCCAGCGCGCCGCGATGCGCGGCGGCGTCGATGCCCAGGGCGAAGCCCGACACGAGGGTGACCCCGGCCTCGCTGAATGCCAGCGCGAAGGCGTGGGCGTCACGCTCGCCCTGTGCGGTAGGGGTGCGGGCACCGACCATCGCCAGCCGCCGCGGAGCATTGAGCAGTGCGGCGTTGCCCAGGGCGTAGAGCAGGGGCGGCGGATCGGCGGTGTCGAGCAGACTCCGCGGGTAGGCGGGGTCGTCCAGGGTGAGGCAAGTCTGTCCAGGCTGGGCGGCCCACTGCAGGGTGCGCTCGATCAGATCGCGTGTGGGGCCGTCGGGTTCGCTCAGCAGCGCCGCGGCCACCGTGCTGCTGGTCGCCCGAGCAAGCGCGGCGTGAGGTGTCTGGAAAATCTGTTGCGGCGGGCCGAATGCGGACAGCAGTTGGCGCGCGGTGAGCGCGCCGACGCCCGGCGTCTGCATGAGCCGCACCCAGTCGGCGAGGTCTTCAGGCGGCGTCATGCCAGGCCGTGCCGAAGACCGTGGTGGCGATCAGGGCTGGGAGAAGCGGTCGGCGACTTCAACCGGTTCGTCGGCCGACAGGATGAGCGCGTAGGCCACGTGCTTGAAGGTGCGGAACACCATCATCACGCCTACGCGACGGTCGGGCAGCTCGATCTCGGGCTTGCCGGGAGCCGTGGTGTCTTTGACCATGCGGCTGTTGTGCCAAAGCGCCAGCACGTCGCCACGCTCCAGGCCGTCGGCTGCACCGCGGTTGAGTGCGACCACGCTGTTCTTGGCCGCCATGCTCAGGTCGCCGTAGATGGAGACGATGTCGCCGCTGATCGGCTTGGCCGGGGCATGCGGGGTGTAATTCATGTACTCGCGCGGCGGAGCGACGACCAGGCGGTCGCCCACGCCGACTTCCCGCTCGATGCCGTCGACCCGGAACACCGACACCGCGTCTGGCCCCGACGGGGCTTCGGCAAGGCTGGCCAGGCCGAGATACTCGGCCTGGTAGGCAATGACCTTCTTGGTGGCCGGATCGACCAGCGGTTTGGCGGGGCGGTAAATCTGGTAGCGCGTGGCCTTGCTCACATCGCCGCGCACATAGACCTGCGTGCCGGGCGAAGCCATGGTGTGTCCCTTGGGCAGCGCCACGATGCGCGGCGAGGCTTCCAGGGTGTCGGGCTCGACGATGAGGGGTTGGGTGAGGAAGGGGGCGATGAGCTCCGGCGAGATGGTGGGAATGCCTTCGGGAGGCAGCAGGCTCGACTCCACCTGCGGGTTGAGCTTCACCGTGGGTATGCCCTGGTCGCCCTTGCCCATGCTCAGGCGGGCGCGCCCATTGGAGATGTCGAGATAGAGAACCTGGCCCGGAAAGATCCAGTGCGGATTGCGGATCTGCTGCAGATTCATGCCCCACAGCTTGGGCCAGTCCCAGGGCTTGCGCAGATACATGCCGGCAATCGCCCAGAGGGTGTCGCCACGCTTGACGGTATAGGACGACGGGGCATTGGCGGCCAGTTCGCTGACCGGCACGCCGGTCTGGGCGGTCAGTTCGGCCTGCGCGCGCTGTGCCGGCGCGACCGGATAGTTGGGTAGGCCATGCAGCGAGGGCGCGGGCGTGGCGGAATCGGCCGCGTAGGCAGCCCACGGCGCGGAGCCCGCCAGCAACAAGACGGCCGCCAGCGCGTGGTGGCGCAAGCCGCGGTGCGAAACCCGGTTGAACAAAGGGTGGTGGAAAGCCGGCTTCAGCATGGCGCAAGTCCCCAGATCAAAACGACGACCACATCCTGCGCGGTGTGGCTTATTGTGAATCTGCCCCCCGTGGAAATTTGCGATTCCAGGGCCCATATCTCAAGATTGTTGAGCACATTGTGCACGCAACACCTTGATGCGGCAATCAAATCACGGCTCGCGCGCCGTTTGGGCAGGTTCGCAGTTGCAAGAATGTTGCGAGCGCTGCGCCGCCCGGCCGCGCGGTGGGAATGAGCCACCCTGTTTTTGCAATGGAAAAGGCCTATTTCATCGGAAATAACTAAAATGAAGCCATGGACACTTTGACCATTCTCCAATATCCCGATCCTCGTCTCTACACCGTGGCCAAACCGGTTCAGGTCGTCGACGACAGGGTGCGGGCGCTGACCGCGGCCATGCTGGAAACCATGTACGCCTCCAACGGCGTCGGGCTGGCCGCCACCCAGGTGGATGTGCATGAGCGCATCATCGTGATGGACACCTCGGAAGAGCGCAACCGCCCGATCGTGCTGATCAATCCCGAAATCGTCCGGCACAGCGCGGAGGAGAAGGAATGGGAGGAAGGCTGCCTGTCCGTTCCCGGCATCTACGACAAGGTCACGCGGCCCGCCACGGTCCGGGTCCGTGCTTTGGATGCGCAGGGCCAGTCTTTCGAGATGGACGCCGACGGCCTGACCGCGGTCTGCATCCAGCATGAGATGGACCATCTGCTGGGCAAGGTGTTCGTCGATTACCTCTCGGCGCTCAAACGCAATCGCATCAAGACCAAGATGATCAAGCGTCAGAGGCTGGCCGCTTGATCGAGACCCCGTACGCTCCACGGGCCGCGCGACGCCTGCGCGTGGCCTTTGCCGGCACGCCCGAATTTGCCGCGCAGGCGCTGCGCGCCATTCTTGGCGCGGGCTATGCGGTGCCGCTGGTCCTGACCCAGCCCGACCGGCCGGCCGGCCGGGGCATGAAGCTGCAAGCCAGTCCGGTGAAGCAGGTCGCAGCCGATGCGCAACTGGCCGTCCTGCAGCCTCAAGGCCTGCGGCTGGATGGGCGGTACGGCGACCAGGCCGCGCAAGCCCACGCGGCTCTGCGCGCCGCCCGGGCGGACGTGCTGGTCGTGGCCGCCTACGGCTTGATTCTTCCCACCTCGGTGCTGACCCTGCCGCGATACGGCTGCCTCAATATTCACGGCTCCCTGCTGCCGCGCTGGCGCGGCGCCGCACCGATCCAGCGTGCCATCGAGGCGGGTGATGCGCAGACGGGCATCACCCTGATGCAGATGGATGCCGGACTCGACACCGGGGACATGTTGCTGGAGCAGGCGCTTGCGATCGACTCCGCCGACACGGCGGTCACTCTGCACGATAAATTGGCCGACCTCGGGGCGAAGCTGGTGGTCCAGGGGCTGGATGCCCTGGAGCGCGGCGACTTGCATCCCCGTCCGCAGCCCGAAGTCGGGGTGACGTACGCCGCAAAGATTGCGAAAGACGAAGCCCGGATGCAATGGACGCTGCCCGCCGAACAACTCGCCCGAAAAGTGCGTGCGTTCACGCCCTGGCCGGGGACGCAGTTCAATCTCCCCGACGGGGCCGTGGTCAAGGTTGGCGCGGCCGAGGCTTTGCAGGCGATCTCGCCAGCCGGTCCGCCGGGGCAGGTTCTGCGGTCGAGCGCCGAAGGGCTGGATGTGTGCTGCGGCGAAGGGGTGCTGCGCATCACCCGGCTGCAAAAACCCGGCGGCGCCATGCAGCACGTGGCGCAATGGCGGCAGTCGGGACCGGATCTCACGGGGATGATCCTGCCTTGACCCTCGCGACTTGACCCCATTGCGGGCTTGAACTTTGGTTTCGCTGCACAATCTGGCGATGTTGTATCCAAACGTATCGGAGTGAAGCATGTTCAACGTCATGAAAACCGCCATCCTGATGGCTGCGATCACCGCGCTCTTCGTGGTGATCGGCTCGATGCTGGGTGGCAGGCAGGGCATGATGCTGGCGCTGTTGTTCGCTCTGGGGATGAATTTCTTCAGCTACTGGTTCAGCGACAAGATGGTGCTGAAGATGTACAACGCGCAAGAGGTCGACGCCAGCAGCGCGCCCCAGTTCTATGCGATGGTGCAGGAGCTCGCCCAGCGCGCCGGGTTGCCCATGCCGCGGGTCTATCTCATCCAGGAAGACGCGCCGAATGCCTTCGCCACCGGGCGCAATCCAGAGCACGCGGCGGTCGCGGCCACCACGGGCATCCTGCGGGTGCTCAGCGCCCGTGAACTGCGCGGCGTGATGGCCCACGAGCTCGCGCATGTAAAGCACCGCGACATTCTGATCTCCACCATTTCGGCCACGATGGCCGGTGCCATTTCGGCGCTGGCCAATTTCGCGATGTTCTTTGGCGGACGCGACTCCGAAGGCCGCCCGGCGAACCCGATCGCCAGCATTGCCGTGGCGATCCTGGCGCCGCTGGCCGCGAGTTTGATCCAGATGGCGATTTCCCGCGCCCGCGAGTTCGAGGCGGACCGGGGCGGCGCCGAAATTTCGGGTGATCCCGCGGCGCTGGCCTCGGCCTTGCAGAAGATCGAGGCCTACGCGCGTGGCGTGCCGTTTCAGGCCGCCGAGGCGCATCCGGCCACGGCGCAGATGATGATTCTCAACCCCTTGCATGGAGGCGGCATCGCCAAGCTGTTCAGCACGCACCCGGCCACCGAGGAGCGTGTGGCCCGGCTGATGCAAATGGCGCAGACCGGATCAGCGCAGGCCTGGCAAGGCTGAGCCAGAGGGCGCGCTGGGGCTGTTTACCGACGCCTTCCGAATTGCACCCCTTCCAGGGCGCTGTCGATGATGACGCCCGCGATGCTGTACAGAATCGATCCGAGCAGCGCCGCGCCGAAGCTGCGCACCGCAAAGCCATCGATCACGCCCGATGCGGCGTAGAACATGGCCGCGTTGAGCACAAAGAAAAACAGCCCGAGGGTCAGAATGGTGATCGGCAGGGTGAGGATGAACAAAATGGGCCGGACCAGCGCGTTGAGCAGGCCGATGAAAAACGCGGCCCACATGGCGGCCCCGAAGCCAGAGACCTGCACGCCGCTGTAGAGGTAGGCCACGGCCAGCAGGGCGCAGGCGGATAGAAGCCACTTCAGCAAGAGTTTGAGCATCGCGGGTCTCCCAGGGTTCAGCGGTCTGCGGCCAGACGTTTTGCCAGTTCGACGGCAAGCCCGGTGTAGCTGGCCGGCGTCATGGCGAGCAGGCGCTGACGGTCGTCCTCGGGCAGATTCAGCCCGGCGATGAAGCCGCGCATCGAGTCTTCGGTGATGGCCTTGCCGCGGGTCAGCTCCTTGAGCTGCTCGTAAGGGTTGGGCAGACCGTGGCGGCGCATGACGGTCTGTACCGGTTCGGCCAACACTTCCCAGGCGTTGTCGAGATCTTCATCGAGGCGTTGCGGATGGACCAGCAGTTTGTCGAGCCCGCGCAGCAAGGAGTCCCAGGCGAGCACGCTGTGGCCCAGCGCCACGCCCATATTGCGCAAGACGGTCGAGTCGGTCAGATCGCGCTGGAAACGCGAAATGGGCAGCTTGTCGCTCAGGTGGCGCAGCAAGGCGTTGGCGATGCCCAGATTGCCCTCGGCGTTCTCGAAGTCGATGGGGTTGACCTTGTGCGGCATGGTGGACGAGCCGATCTCGCCCGCCTTGGTCTTCTGCTTGAAATAGCCCCAGGAGATGTAGCCCCAGACGTCGCGGCTGAGGTCGATGAGGAGGGTGTTGGTGCGGGCGACCGCGTCGAACAGCTCGGCCATCGCGTCGTGCGGCTCGATCTGGATGGTGTAGGGGTTGAAGCTCAGCCCCAGCGACTCGACCACCTTGCGCGAGAAGGCTTCCCAGTCCACGCCGGGGTAGGCCGCCAGGTGCGCGTTGTAGTTGCCTACCGCGCCATTCATCTTGGCAGTCAGCTCGACCGACTCGATGGCCGCCATGGCGCGCTTCAGGCGATGCGCAACGTTGGCAAACTCCTTGCCCAGCGTGGTGGGGCTGGCCGTCTGGCCGTGGGTGCGCGACAGCATGGGCTGTTCGGCCAGTTCGGCGGTGAGGTCGAGCAGCCGGCGCAGTACGCGTTGCAGCAAGGGCATGACGACTTCGCGGCGTGCGCCGGCAAGCATCAGGCCGTGCGCGGTGTTGTTGATGTCTTCCGAGGTGCAGGCGAAGTGGAAGAACTCGGCATGGCCGTGAATGTCGGCGAGTTCGGCCGTCTGCGCCTTGAGCCAGTACTCCACGGCCTTGACGTCGTGGTTGGTGGTGCGCTCGATGGCCTTGATTTCGGCGGCCTGGGCGCTGCCGAACCCGGCCACGAGGCCGTTGAGCGCGTCGCGGGCCGATGGCGGCAGGGGAGGGAACTCGGCAAGGCCCAGATCGGACAGGCCGATGAACCAGGCCACTTCGACCTGGACGCGGCTGCGCATCAGCCCAGCCTCGGACAGATGCGCGCGCAGGGCGTCGACCTTGGCGGCATAGCGCCCATCCAGGGGCGAAAGCGCGTCCAGAGTGGACCACGCGGCGGAATGCGGAGAGAGGTTCGTGCTCATGCCGCCATTGTAGGAAGGCGCACGCCACCGGAGGGCCCAGGCAGGGCGGCAAGAAAACCCGGGGTGGGACCGCATCGCCCCGAGGGGCCGTTGATATACTGAATCGACCCCTTTTCGCTGCGCCAAACATGAAACTCATCGGCTCCCTGACCAGTCCTTACGTGCGCAAGGTGCGCATCACGCTGGCCGAGAAAAAAATCGACGCCAAATGGGAGGAGGAGAACGTCTGGTCGGAGGCAACCCAGATCGGTCGCTCCAACCCCCTGGGCAAGGTGCCGTGCCTGGTGCTCGACGACGGCGAGGCGATTTTCGACTCGCGGGTGATCGTGGAATACCTCGATACCCTCACGCCCGTGGGCAAGCTCATTCCAGCAGGCGGGCGCGAGCGCGCCGAAGTGCGCACCTGGGAGGCTCTGGCCGACGGCGTGATGGACGCTGCCGCCACCGCCCGGCTGGAGCAGACCTGGCCGGGGCGTACCGATGACCAGCGCAGCCCGGCGTGGATCGCGCGGCAGTTGGGCAAGGTGGAAGCCGGGGTCAAGGCCATGTCGCACGGTTTGGGCGACAAGCCGTTTTGCTGCGGCAACCATCTCACGCTGGCCGACATCGCCGTCGGCGCCTCGCTGGGCTACGTGGTGTTTCGCTTCCCCGACATGGGCTGGCAGCAGCAGTACCCCAACCTGGCCAAGCTCTACGACAAGCTGATGCAGCGCCCGTCGTTCCGCGACACGGCGCCGCCGCAAGGCTGATCAACCGCCCTGCGCGGCCTCAAGAGCCCACAGCAGGGCGAACCGCGCCGCCTGCATCCGGACCGCGCTGCGGTCTCCGGCGAACAGAGCGTGGCGTGCTTCCAGCCTCACCGCAAGCCCCTGCCCCGTGTCGAGGCCGAACCAGACCGTGCCGACCGGTTTTGCCTCACTGCCACCGCTGGGACCGGCAATGCCGGTGACGGCCACGGCCAGATCGGCTCCGGCCCCCAGGCGCGCGCCATGGGCCATGGCACGCGCGACTTCGGGGCTGACGGCGCCAACCTGCTCGAACAAGCCTGCATCGACGCCGAGCAGATCGGTCTTCGCGGTGTTGGCATAGGTCACGAAGCCGCGCTCGAACCAGGCGCTCGATCCGGCCACGCTGGTGACTGCTGCGGCGATCAATCCCCCTGTGCAGGACTCGGCGGTGGCCAGATGCAGGCGCCTACGCTCCAGTGCCGCGCCCAACTCGGCCGCGAGGGCGCAGAGGTCTGCGAAGTCCGGGGAAGGCAAGGTTCAGATCCAGGCGTAAAGGCGGATGCCCAGGGCCATCACCAGCAGCGTGAACGCGGCGGCGATCAGATCGTCCAGCATGATGCCGAAGCCGCCCTTCACATGTCGATCCGCCCAGCCGACGGCCAGCCATTTGCCGGCATCGAAGGCGCGAAACAGCAGGAAGGCCGCCAGCTGCTCGGCCCATCCGGCGGGGGTCACGAGCAGCAGGATGAGCCAGAAGGCAATGATTTCGTCCCATACCACCGGCGAGGCGTCTTCGAGGCCGAGGGCGCGTGAGGTGTGGCCGCAGGCCCAGACGCCGATCAGTGCGCCGACGGCGATGACCACCGCCCAGTCCAGCGGTCCCAGCCAGAGGGCCAGCAAGTCGTAGCTGGCCCAGGCGAACAGGGTGCCTGCCGTGCCGGGCGCAATCGGAGAGAGGCCGCTGCCAAAGCCCAGCGCCAGGACATGCAGGGGGTTGCGCCACATGAAGCGCCAGGACGCGCCTTGCGACGCGGCAGGGAGGGGGGTGGATGCGGTCATGGAAGCGGGAAAGAGGGGCGGAAATGATCGAATCCCGCATACACATTGTCCAACACCAGCCCCTGGGCGTCGATGAGCCGCAGCCCCGCCTCGGCCTCGATGCGGCCGAGGCGGGTGACCGGTGTGGCGGCCTGTGCCGCGGCGGTCTCCACGGCGTGGCGCGCGGCCGCAGGTGCGGTGAACAAGAGCTCGTAATCGTCGCCGCCCGCGAGCTGGCACAGGCGCCGTCGCGATGGCGTCAGCGCGCGCACGGCTTCGCTGGCCGGGCAGGCGTCTGCATCGATCGCGGCGCCCACGGCGCTGGCGCGCAGGATGTGGCCGAGGTCGGCGAGCAGGCCGTCGGACACGTCGAGTGCGGCATGGGCCACGCCGCGCAGCGCCAGTCCGAGCGCGATGCGGGGTTCGGGGCGGTCCATGCGCCGCATGGTCGTGGTCTGGTCATGCGCATCCAGCGCCCATTCGCCGAGACGATGGCCGAGCGCCAGGCGGGCGTCGCCCACGGTCCCCGAGACCCAGAGGTCGTCGCCTGGCCTGGCGCTGCTGCGCAGCAGCGCCAGGCCCTGGGGCACGGTGCCCAGCACGGTGATGCAGAGGTTGCGCGGGCCGCGGGTGGTGTCGCCGCCGATCAATTCGATGTCGTGGCGGTCGGCCAGATCCAAAAGGCCGCGCGAAAACCCTGCCAGCCATCCGGCATCGGCGTCGGGCAAGGCCATGGCCAGGGTGAAGGCCAGCGGCTTGGCGCCGATGGCGGCCAGATCGGACAGGTTGACGGCAAGCGTCTTGTGGCCCAGCGCCTCGGGGTCGGCGTCGGCGAGGAAGTGTCGCCCCTCGACCAGCATGTCGCTGGAAATGGCCAAGCGTTCATTCGGGGCAGGCGCGGCCAGCAAGGCGCAGTCGTCCCCCACGCCGAGCACGGCGCGGCGGGGTGTGCGGGTGAAGTAGCGGGCGATGAGATCGAATTCGCCGAGGTGCGCGGTCATGGTGTGGCCAAGCTGGAAGGGGCGCGCCATGTTCGCATATCGGCGGACCGACAGGCTCCTACAATGACCGTTTCCCGTGCGGCGACAAGATGCGAAACGTTCACGACGGCCGCGCGAGGAGGAGACAGTCATGTCCAGTTCAGAAGACACCAAGGCCAAGCTCCGTCAGGCCGCGCTCGAATATCACGAGTTTCCACGCCCCGGCAAACTCGCCGTCGTCGCCACCAAGCAGTTGTCCAACCAGCGCGACCTTGCGCTGGCGTATTCGCCCGGCGTGGCGTCGGCCTGCGAGGAAATCCATGCGCACCCCGATGATGCGTTCCGCTACACCGGGCGCGGCAACCTCGTGGCGGTCATCACCAACGGCACGGCGGTGCTGGGTCTGGGTGATATCGGACCGCTGGCGGCCAAGCCCGTGATGGAAGGCAAGGCGGTCCTGTTCAAGAAGTTCGCGGGCATCGATGTGTTCGACATCGAAGTGAACGAAAAAGACCCGGCGAAGCTGGTCGAAGTCATCGCCGCGCTGGAGCCCACGTTCGGCGGGATCAATCTCGAGGACATCAAGGCCCCGGAGTGCTTCGAGGTCGAGCGCAAGCTGCGTACCCGCATGAGCATTCCGGTGTTCCACGACGACCAGCATGGCACCGCCATCATCGTCGGCGCTGCCATCCTCAATGGCCTGAAGGTGGTGGGCAAGGACATC
>JAJTBQ010000407.1 GCA_021286835.1 Thiomonas sp. | reverse complement strand
ACGGCATCAGCCGTCTGCGGCATCGGCGTGCGGATGAGATAGTCGAAGGCGCTGAGCGCGGCCTTGGCGCCATCACCCGCCGCAATGACGATCTGCTTGTACGGCACGGTCGTCACGTCACCCGCGGCCATCACGCCGGGCACCGAGGTCTGACCCTTGGCATCCACCACGATCTCGCCGAATCGACTCAGCTCGACCACGCCCTTGAGCCATTCGGTATTGGGCACCAGGCCAATCTGCACGAACACGCCTTCGAGCGGCAGGTGATGGCTTTCGCCGGTGGTGCGATCGGTATAGCTCAGGCCATTCACCTTACCGCCGTCGCCGGTGATCTCGGTGGTTTGCGCATGCGTGTGGATGGTGACATTGGGCAAGCTGCGCAGCTTGCTCACCAGCACCGCGTCCGCACGCAGTTCGGGCGCGAATTCCAGCAGAGTGACATGCGCCACCAGGCCCGCCAGATCGATGGCTGCCTCCACGCCCGAATTGCCCCCGCCGATCACGCTCACCCGCTTGCCCTTGAACAGCGGGCCGTCGCAGTGCGGACAATAGGCCACGCCCTTGTTGCGGTATTCGGCTTCGCCCGGCACGTTGACCGTGCGCCAGCGGGCGCCGGTGGAGAGAATGACGCTGCGCGCCTGCAACTGTCCGCCACTGGCGAATTCGACCGTGATCATGCCGCCTTCCTCCTCGGCGGGAATGAGTTTTTCGGCGCGCTGCTGATTGAGAAGATCGACGCCGTACTCCCGCACGTGCGACTCCAGCGCGGCGGCAAACTTCGGACCGTCGGTCTCCAGCACCGAGATGTAGTTCTCGATGGCCAGCGTGTCGTTGACCTGCCCGCCGAACCGCTCCGCCGCCACACCCACGCGTATGCCCTTGCGCGCCGCGTACACCGCTGCGGCCGCGCCGGCAGGGCCACCGCCGACGATGAGCACGTCGTAAGGCTCCCGCGCATGGAGCTTGGCGGCATCGCGTTGCGCGGAGCCGCTGTCGAGCTTGGCCACGATCTCCGCGACATCCATGCGGCCGCTGCCGAACAGTTCGCCGTTCAGGTACACCGTGGGCACGGCCATGATCTGCCGCGACTCGACTTCATCCTGGTACAGCGCACCGTCGATGACTACGGTCTGCACCCGGGGGTTGAGCACGGCCATCAGCGAGAGCGCCTGCACCACGTCCGGGCAGTTATGGCAGCTCAGCGACATATACACCTCGAAGCGATAGTCGCCGTCGAGCTGGCGGATCGCATCGAGGGTCTCGGGCTCGACCTTGGGCGGATGCCCCCCCGTCCACAACAACGCCAGCACCAGCGAGGTGAATTCGTGTCCCAGCGGAATCGCGGCAAACCGCAGATGCTGCGCCGTGCCCGACACGCGCTCCAGCGCAAAGGACGGGCGGCGCGCGTCGGCGCCGTCGAATCGCACCGAAATCTTGTCGGAGAGACCCGCGATCTGCTCCAGCAGAGTCCGCATCTGCGCCGCGTTGTCGCTGTCGTCGAGCGACGCCACCAGCGCAAACGGCTGGGTCACGCGCTCCAGATAGGCCTTGAGTTGGGAAAGCAGGGTGTCGTCGAGCATGGCGGGCTCCTTCGGGTGCAGGTGAAAAGGGCCACTGCGCCACCCGGCAG
>JAJTBQ010000406.1 GCA_021286835.1 Thiomonas sp. | reverse complement strand
GCAGGGCGGCTGGTCCGGGCCGGATGGGGTCTCGGCAGGCTGGGACATGTTCAAGCGACGGGATCGCGAAGAATCTGCCGACTGCCGCTGGCGGCGGCTTCGAGCGCGGCCAGGGCCACGGCCAGGGCGCGTACGCCGTCTTCGCCGGTGGCCAGCGGCGCGCCCTGACCGGCGCAGGCCACAACGAAGGCACGCACCGAGGCGGCGTGCAGGTCGTTCGGCGCCACCGGAATGGCCTGAGCACCGTGCGCGTTGCGCAGCGTGAGCTCAGGCACGCCCGAGGCGGTGAGCGACTGGACGCAGCTCAGCATGCCCTCGGTGCCGAGCACATCCAGCCGCGTGGGCGCGTGGGCCGCGACGAAGGATTGATGCAGATGCGCCAGAGTGCCGTCGGCAAAGGTGACGATGCTCATGGCGCCATCCTCGAGCCCGCCCTGGGTAAGGCCGTTGTGCTGCGCGACCGTCTGAATGGCCTGCGGTTCAACCTGCAGGAGATAGCGCAGCAGGTCGATGTCGTGGGTGAGGATGTCGAGCACGACGCCTCCCCCGGCCTCGGGCTGATTCAGCCGCCAGCCGTGCAGGGTCTGGGGCAGATTCACCGCGTGGGACACCTGGACGGCATGGACGCGGCCGACCGCGCCCTCGGCGATCAGGCCGCGCAGGCGCTGGTGCGCCCATGAAGCGCGCAAATGGTGGTTGGTGGCCAGAACGCGATGATGCGAGTGGGCCTGCCGCACCATCTGCACGGCATCGTCCAAACGCATGGCCAGCGGCTTCTCGCACAGCACATGGCAACCCGCCTCGAGGGCCGTGAGGCTCTGGGCCGCATGCAATTCATTGGTCGAGCTGACGTAGACGGCGTCTGGCCTGCACTGTGCCAGCAGGGTCGCCAGATCGGTGTAACTCTGTGCCACCCCTTGCGCTGCTGCGAACGCGCGGCCACGCTCCTCGCTGCGCGAATACACGCCCACCAGTTCCTGGCCGCCGATCGCGAGGAGCGCTTTGCTCACGCGCTCCGCAATGCGGCTCGCGCCGATCAGTCCCCAACGCATGTCGTGTCCTTGTAGAGTGGTTGACAGCCCTCCGGGGCCGCCTTCAGGCGCCGATGCGCGCCTCGGTCTTCGGGTCGAAGCAGACCAGTTTGCTCAGGTCCAGGCAGACCTCGGTCTCCATGCCGACATGCAGCTGAGCATCGGGCTCGAGCCGCGCGGTGAACTCGTGGCCGCCGATCTGCAGCACGGCCAGCGTGTCGGAGCCGGTGGGCTCGATCACATCCACGCGTGCCCGCACTCGTCGGCGCAGGGGGCTGGCGCCGTCATGGTCGCGGGCCAGGCTGATCGCCTCGGCGCGCAAACCCATGAGCACCTCCCGGCCCACATGCGCCGACAGATCGGCCTGCGCCTGAGGCACGCCGATGGTCTCCGACCGGTCGCCCGCGCCACGCAGGACCAGCTGCCATCCCGCATCGGCGCGCGCGACGGTGGCTTTCACCAGGTTCATGCGCGGCGAGCCCATGAAGCCCGCGACAAAGGTGTTGGCCGGCTTGTTGTAGACCTCGTAGGGCGTGCCCAACTGCTGAATCACGCCGCCCTTCATCACCGCGATGCGGCTGGCCAGCGTCATGGCCTCGATCTGGT
>JAJTBQ010000405.1 GCA_021286835.1 Thiomonas sp. | reverse complement strand
TTGCCCGGCTGGCTGAAGGTGCGCCGTCGTGCGGCCGACTGGTATCGCCGCCTCGGGGGCTCGCTGCCGGTACCGACCGAAGGCGTGCAGTTGCCGCAGGGCGCGCAGTCCGATCCGCTGCAACTGCTCGACTGGGTCAATCTGTTCGCCCTGGCCGTCAACGAAGAAAACGCCGCCGGCGGCCGCGTGGTCACCGCGCCGACCAATGGCGCCGCGGGCATCATCCCCGCCGTGCTGCATTACTACACCCGCTTCGTGCCGCAGGCCAGCGATGCAGGCGTCATCGACTTTCTGCTCACCGCCGGCGCCATCGGCCTGCTCTACAAGGAGAATGCGTCGATCAGCGGCGCCGAGGTCGGCTGCCAGGGCGAGGTCGGCGTGGCCTGCTCCATGGCGGCCGCAGGGCTGTGTGCCGTACTCGGCGGCACGCCCGAGCAGGTGGAGAACGCCGCGGAGATCGGCATGGAACACCATCTCGGTCTGACCTGCGACCCCGTCGGCGGCCTGGTGCAAGTGCCCTGCATCGAGCGCAACGCCATTGCCTCGGTGCAGGCGCTCAACGCCGCACGCATGGCGCTCAACGGCGATGGACAGCACATCGTTTCGCTCGATCAGGTCATCAAGACCATGCGCGACACCGGCGCCGACATGCAGACCAAGTACAAGGAAACCGCCCGGGGCGGGCTGGCGGTCAATATCGTCGAGTGCTGAAAGCCTGGCGCAGAAGCGGCGGCGCACGGGCGGATCTCACAGCGTCGGCCGCTATCCTCAAGCCCGTGCGGCATGCCGCGTCCTCTACTGTGGGCTAGATCCATGATTTTCATCACCGGAGCCGCCGGCTTCATCGGCGCCAATTTCGTGCACCACTGGCTGGCTGAGCGCGATGAGCCCCTGCTCGTGCTCGATGCGCTCACCTACGCCGGCAACCTGGAGAGCCTGGCCAGCGTGCAGGCCGACCCGCGCTACGCCTTCGCCCAGGTCGACATCTGTGATCGCCCCGCGGTGGCCGCGCTGCTGGCCGCGCACCGCCCGCGCGCCGTGCTGCACTTCGCCGCCGAGAGCCATGTCGATCGCTCCATCCACGGCCCCGGCGACTTCATCCGCACCAACGTCACCGGCACCTTCGAACTGCTCGAAGCCACCCGTGCCTACTGGGCCACGCTGCCCGCGGGCGACCAAGCCGCCTTCCGCTTCCTGCACGTCTCCACCGACGAGGTCTATGGCAGCCTTGGCCCCACCGACCCCGCCTTCACCGAAACCACCCCCTACGCCCCCAACAGCCCCTACAGCGCCAGCAAGGCCGCCTCCGACCACCTCGTGCGCGCCTGGCATCACACCTACGGCCTGCCGGTGCTCACCACCAACTGCTCCAACAACTACGGCCCCTACCAGTTCCCCGAGAAGCTCATCCCGCTGATGATCCACAACGCTCTCGCCGGCAAGCCGCTGCCGGTCTACGGCGACGGCCAGAACGTGCGCGACTGGCTGTATGTGGAAGACCATTGCCGCGCCATCGCCCGCGTGCTCGACGCCGGCGTTCTCGGCGAGACCTACAACGTCGGCGGTCACAACGAAGTGAAGAACCTCGACGTCGTCCACACCCTGTGCGACCTGCTCGACCGCCTGCGCCCGCGCGAGG
>JAJTBQ010000048.1 GCA_021286835.1 Thiomonas sp. | reverse complement strand
GGGCTGGCTTTGATTTGCTGATCGAGGTACGCCGCAAGTTCTGCGATGCTCAGGTGCGTAAACAGGGCAACCAGGGGCAGTTCGATGGCAAACTGGCTAAGGATGCGTGTGCGCACCTGCGTGAGCGTGAGAGAGTGGCCTCCCAAATCGAAAAAATGGTCTGTTACGCCGAACGCTTCGGTGTGCAACACCGCGCTCCAGATCGACCACAGCACCTTCTCCGTGAGTGTTTGTGGCGATTGTCGTTGCGGTTTCGGTGTGCCGGGTTGGTGCTGGGGGCTGAGACTGGGCGGGGCAAGGGCAGGGGTTGATGGCCATGCTTCTTGCTCTGAGGCGTTCAACAGATGGAGGTCTTCCAGGCGGTCTCCGGGGCGCTCGATCAACTCGGCGAGGTAAGTGTCCAGTCGGGCGCTGAGTGAGGCGGTGTGGCGCAGGGCCGGATGGGCCCTGGGATCGAGCGTGAAATCGATAGGCAGCGCCTCGGAATCGCCGTATTGCCGGATATAGGCAGCCACGGGCGCAAAGCCAGGATACCCGCTGAAGGGCGCAAATCTCATGCGAGCGGCACCCAGCGGGAGGTCGGGGTCGAAGGCCTCGAACGACACCATCAGATCAAAGGGCAGGGAGCCCGTTCCCTGACCGGGTGGTCGTAGCGCGCGGATGTGTCCCAAGGGGTATTGCTGGTGACGCAGACTATGGCGTGTGTCCTCAAGCAGGGCGCGCATCAGTTGGGACAGCGTGCTTCCGGGAGGGATCGTTAGGCGAACAGGCAGGGTGTTGGTGAACAGACCTATGGTTTGTTTGTCGAGGGCATCTTTGCGGTTGTGCAGGGGCATGCCTAGCAGCACATCGCGTTGCCCTGTCACCAAGGCGGTAAAGCTGGCCAGGAAAAATAGGGCGGACTGGGCTGTCGATAAGCCTTGCGCTGCGGTCAGTTGCAGGAAACGCTGCCAAGCCGGGGCTGCCGCGCGCCAGCGGTGGAGTGCGGGCTGCGGCATCGAGCGCAGCTCTGGTTTCTCATGTGAGCGGCTCATGCCGACTTCAGTCAAGCGATCTTCCCAGTAGGTTTGGTCTTGCGCATAGCGGGAAGAACGCAGATAGGTCTGTTCTCGCGTCACGAAGCGTGCGTAGGCTGGCCCTTGCTCCATTGGGGTATTTGCGCCGTCGGCCCAAGCGCTATAGCGCCGCCATATGCGCTGCCCGGCCAGCATGACGCCATAGCCATCGACCAGGACATGGTTGAAGCACATGAGCCACAGGTGGCGTTGCGGTGCGATGCGAAACAGGCGCATACGCCACAGAAGGGGCCCCTGTGGGTCGATGCCGCTCGTTTTCACGGTCTCGATGTCTTGCAGCGCACGGCTTTCGGCATCGCCAGGGTTCGGCAGCTGGCCGAAAAGATCGCTGTAGGGAAAGGTCCAGGTTGGGTGATCGGTTAGCTGCCATTGCGGGCCATGGGCTGTGGGGTGGACGTGCGCGCGCAACATTGGCTCTGCTGCAACCACGTCCTGAACGGCGCGCTCCAGCCGGACGGGGTCCAGCGGGCCTTCGATGTCGACGGTCAGGCCGATGGTGTAAATCGCGCTGCCGAGCAGTTCTTGCCGCAGCAAGATCTCCTGCTGCGTCAGGCTGAGGTCGCAGAGGGTCGCGCCCGAGTCGGAGGTTTCGGGGTTTGCTGCGGACGGGAGCGACAGGGGGGCAGACATTGGGGGCAATGGGAGGGCCGGATGAATATTCTCCATGCAGAGCATGGCACTGACGCATCTCAGTTCATGGGGGTTGCGGCAACATTTACCTGAACTGTGAACTATTTCACCCCAGGAGCCTGTCGGACTTGAGGATCGCGGGCCGCCACCGCGCATCTGCGCGGCCCTTTTTCGCCTTCGCGCCCCAAGCCCGACAGGCTGCCTGGGCACGGGTTTGCAGCGCGCAAGCATCGGAATACGATGCGCGACGGCCTTGCGCTTTGCTCTGGAATTTGCACGGCCGCTTTGTTCACCGGACCCCATGGCTACTGAACCCCTGCTCTTCGACCCGAACGACGCCTGGCGCATCGGCCGTAACGGGCTGTTCATCGACCGCGAGCAGGACGAGGCCTTTGTTCGTGCGGAATGGGCGGTGATCGGGCCGCGGGTGCGGCAGATCGGGCTCTACGGCTCGCTGGCTTTTCTCTCAGCGACATTCACCGACCTTTCCGTCCTCGGGGCCACCGCGGTGTACTGGAGTCTGTTGGCCGCGCGGTTCGTGATTCTGGGTTGGGGCCTCTGGCTTGCGCGCATGGGGAGTGCGCGCCCGACACCGCCGATTCGTCGGGTGGGCGCGGCGCTGCTGGGTTTCGAACTCAGCATCATGGTGCTGTTCCTGCTTGTGGTGCTGGCCTATGGGGGCAGTGCGGACTATCACTCCATCACGGCGTTGGCTCTGATTTTCGCGGGCTATGCCTATGTTCCGGTGCTGCGCCGCGAGGCCATGTGGGTGGGTGGAATTTTTACGGCGCTGTTTGCTGTAATTGTCTGGAGTTCGCTGCGGTTTGACGTCAAATACGTGAATATTGCCCTGGTACTGTTCGGCTTTGCGAATCTGGCGGGGTGGCAGATTGCGGTCTCTCTCAGCCGGAGCATGCGCATGGCCTGGCTGGACCGGCGGCGGCTGGAGCACGAGGCGCGGGCGGCGCAGGTGGCTCGGCAGCAGGCCGAGGAGAGTGAAGAGAATCTCGCGCGCCTGTTCGATGCCACGCCCATGCCCTTGGTGCTGGTTCGGGTGGCGGATGCCAAGGTTCTGCGCTTCAACGCGGCGGCGAAGCACCTGCTTGATCCGCAGGACAAAAAACGGGGCGAGGCCTTCAGCACGGATTTCTACGAAGACCCCGCCCAGCGCGCGCGCTTGCTCGCGCGTTTGAGGGCCGAGGGGGCCGTGCGCCAGGAGGAAGTTCGGCTGAAGACGGTGTCAGGCCAGGTCATCGATGTGCTGTTTTCAATGCGCCTGCTGCGGTTTGCCGGGGAAGACTGCGTCGTCTCGGGCATGGTGGAGATTTCGGCGCAGAAGCGCCTCGAACATCAGTTGCGCGCCTTGGCGTTCACCGACCCGCTCACCGGTCTGCAGAACCGGCGCGGCTTTTTTGCGATGGCCGAGCAGGCCATGCGCGCTGCGCCCGCCGGAGCACCAGGGCCATGCGTCATGCTGATCGACCTCGATCATTTCAAGTTGATCAATGACCGGCATGGTCATCCGGTGGGCGATGAGGTGCTGGTGGAGTTCGCGCAGGTGGTGCTGTCGCTGTTGCGAGAAGGCGATGTGCTGGCACGCATGGGCGGCGAGGAGTTCTGCATTCTGCTGACTCACACGTGTGCGGCTCAGGCCCTGGAAGTGGCCGAGCGCATCCGGGAGTTCGTGGCGGCCCATCCCTTCCAGACCACGGACGGCGTGGTGCGCCTGAGCCTGAGTCTGGGGCTGGCCGGATGCGATGGCTCGGCGCGGAGCATCGATGCGGTGCTGTCGATGGCCGATCAGGCCATGTATCGCGCCAAGCAGGGCGGGCGCAACCGGACCGAAATGCACGCCTGATGTGCGGTTAATCCTCAAGGCTTCGAGGGTCATTGAGCGAATGGGAATTATTCGCAATAAGATGACTGCCACGCGACCGATCGGGTCGCGCCGAGGCCCCTGCCAGCCGGGGCGCTAGCCCAGGAGCATGGTGATGGGATTTGCAGAACTTGGACTCAGTCTGTTGGCCGCGCTGCTGCTGACCTGGGTCGTGATGGAGTGGTCCAAATGAATCCACTGTCAGTCAAGACGGTGCCGCTTTCGGCGATGATGGGTGCCGTTCCGGAGCAGGTGGCCAGCCCCGGGCTGACACTGCACTCGCGCGAGTTGTTTCGGCAGGGCGCGGTGGTGCAGATCCGTCACCAGGGGCAGATCTACCAACTGCGGCTGACCCGCCAGGACAAGCTGATTTTGACCAAGTAAGGCGCGGGCCGCGTGGCCCGCTTGTGGTTTCTCGCAGCTTTGCTCGCCAGCCCTTGTGTGGACCAGTCCTCCGGCACAGACGCCAGCCATGCGATTTTTGGGAAACCGCAGCGCGGGCACGGGTGCGGCAGGGCGCCAACAGGCCTACCGGGGCGCCGCCCTACGCATCCGCAGGATGGCCTCGCAGTAGGGCGAGCAGTCCGTCGAGTTCGTCCAGGGTGCTGAATCGGATGGCGACCTCGCCGCTTTGATGCCCTTTGCGAACCGCTTTGGCGCGAATTTCAACCGGCGCGGTGAAGCGCTCGGACAGTTCCTCTTCCAGTCGCTTCCAGTCGCGGTCCTTGGCGGCCGCGGCCTTGGCGGGCCGCGCGGCGGGCTCGCCCTGATGGGTGCGAGCGACCAGCTTTTCGGTCTCGCGCACGCTCAGTCGCTTGGCCAGGATCTGCTGTGCCGCCTGAACCTGCTGCGTCTTGTCCAGCGACAGCAAGGCCCGGGCGTGTCCCATGTCGAGGTCGCCCGCCAGCAGCATGGTCTGCACCGCATCGGCGAGCTGCAGCAGGCGCAGGAGATTGCTGGTGGCCGTGCGCGAGCGTCCGACCGCCTGTCCGGCCTGCTCGTGGGTGTGGCCGAATTCATCGATCAGACGGGCGATGCCGCGGGCCTCTTCCAGCGGGTTGAGGTCTTCGCGCTGGAGGTTTTCGATCAGTGCCATGGCCAGCGTGGCGCGGTCATCGGCTTCTTTCACCAGGGCGGGAACGGAGTCGAGTCCCGCGAGGCGGGCGGCTCGGGTGCGTCGTTCCCCGGCGATGATTTCATAGCGGCCATCGGGCAGGGCGCGGACCAGCACGGGCTGCATCACACCTTGCGTCTTGATGCTCTGGGCCAACTCGTAGAGAGCGCCCTCATCCATTTGCGAGCGTGGCTGGTAGCGGCCGGGCACGAGATCGTCCAGACGCAGCTCGCGCAAAGCGGCGGCATCGGTGTCCGTCAGCTCGACGGAGGGGCCGAGCAGAACGTCGAGGCCGCGGCCAAGTCCTTTGGGTTTTTTGGTTGCCATGAGCGTGAGGCCATAAAGCCGGATCAATGGGAGAGAGGGACGGCAGCGTGCCCGCCAAGCCTGATCAAGTCGTTAAGCAGGCTGCGGCCGTGCGGCCAGTCGCCCAGGCCCGAGTCGGCGTTGACGTGGCCGCAAGCGCCGAGGTCGACACAGGATGCGCCCCAGCGCTCGGCCAGACGCTTTGCGGCGTTCCAGCGGCAGTAGGGGTCATCGGCGCTGGCCGCGACCGTGGCGGGGAAGGGCAGGGGCGGCTGGGCGAGGGGGCGGCGCCACGGGTGCAGTGCCGCGGGGAGGGTCGAGCCATGCAGATCGGGTGGTGCGACGAGCAGGGCGCAAGCGACTCGATCGGCATGCCTGGAGCTGCCGGCCCAGGCGTCGATCAGGTGGCAGCCCAGACTATGTCCAACGAGGGCCACGGGCTCGGCCTGCGCCAGTATCACGTCTTCCAGGCGCGCAACCCAGTCGCCGCGGCGCGGCAAATCCCAGTCGGCCTGCTCGACCACGGTGTCGCCGTAAAGCGCCGCCCAGCGACGCTGCCAGTGATCGTCGCCGGAGCCTAGCCAGCCCGGCAGCAGCAGGATGCGCGGTGGGGTCATGGTCGGCGGTGTCATGCGGCGACCGCGAGGCGGTCCACCATTTCCTGGGCAAACTCGATGAAGGCCTTGGCGCCCCGGCTGCTGGGATCGAACACCACGCCCGGCAGCCCGTAGCTGGGGGCCTCTGCGAGCCGGACATTGCGCGGAATGACGGCATTGAACACCTTGTCGCCGAAGTGCCCCTTGATCTGCTCGCTGACCTGCTGCTGCAGAGTGATGCGTGGATCGAACATCACCCGAAGCAGGCCGATGATGCGCAGGTCGCGGTTGAGGTGGGCGTGCACCTGTTTGATGGTGTTGACCAGGTCGGACAGCCCTTCGAGCGCGAAGTACTCGCACTGCATGGGCACGATGACACCGTGCGCGGCACACAGCCCGTTGAGGGTCAGCAGCCCCAGGGCGGGCGGGCTGTCGATGAGAATGAAGTCGTAATCAGCCTCGACGGTGGCCAGCGCCGACTTGAGTCGGCGCTCCCGCTGGGGAAGATCGACGAGTTCGACCTCGGCGCCGGCCAACTCGCGGTTGGCTCCAACCACGTCATAGCCCGCCTTGGTGTTGCGCTGCCGTGCTTGCGCGAGTTCCGCCTGGCCGATCAGCACTTCGTAGATCGAGGCCTCGAGGGTGTGTTTGTCCACGCCGGAGCCCATGGTGGCATTCCCTTGAGGGTCCATGTCGACCAGGAGGACGCGCTGGCCGATGCGAGAAAGCGCGGCGGCCAGATTGACACTGGTGGTAGTTTTGCCGACCCCACCCTTCTGATTCGCGATGCAAAAAATCTGCGCCAAGCCGACTCTCCAGAAAACGGACGTTTCACGTGAAACAGAGCTGAGTACAGCTCAGCAGGCTGTATTGTGCCGGAGCCCGGCGGGCGTCAGCGCGCAGCGCGCTGCAGCCAGACCAGGCAGCGCTGTGCATCCAGGCCGGGAACGTGCAGGGGCTCGATGCGTGAAAGCACGGCGTCGCCCAAGGCGGCAATCTCGTCGGCGGGCGGGCGGCCCTTCATCGCGCACCACTGCCCTGCGGGTGCGAGCAGATGCGCCGTGCTGTTCACCAGAAGGGGCAGATCGCTGAAGGCACGGCTGGTGATGCAGTCGAAACCGGCCGGATCGGTGAGGGCCTCGACCCGCGCATGATGGACTTGCACCTGCTTGAGTTGCAGGCTGCCACAGGTCTGCTGCAGAAAGGCGCACTTCTTCTGGACGGTATCGACCAGATGGATATCGGTCTCTGGCAGGCCAATGGCGAGCACGATGCCGGGCAGACCGCCGCCCGAGCCGACGTCGAGCAGGCGCCGGGGGGCTAGGCGCTGAAAGGCAGGCAGCGCAGCCAGGCAGTCCGCCAGATGCAGGCGTGCCATGCCTTCGACATCGCGAACCGCCGTGAGATTGAAAACGCGATTCCAGCGCTGCAGCAGCGCGGTGTACTCGATCAACTGGCGCTGCTGGTGTGCGGTCAACGCCAGCCCGAGCGCGTCCAGGGTTTGCTGGAGAAAGCGCTCGAGAGAGAAGCCGGTTGCGGCGTGTACAGGGGCCGTGCTCACGCGACGGCATCCTTCTCCAGCTTAAGGGCCTGCTTCAGCACGCCCTTGCGCAAATGGATCAGGAGCAAGGACACGGCCGCCGGCGTCATGCCCGAGAGCCGCGAAGCCAGCCCCAAGGTTTCGGGCCGCGCCTGATTGAGCTTTTGCTGCACCTCGATCGACAAGCCGGATACCTCGCGATAGTCGAGGTCTGCGGGCAGTCGCAGCGATTCTTGCTGCGCGGCGCGATCCACTTCATCCTGCTGCCGTTCGATATACCCGGCATATTTGATGTGGATCTCGACCTGTTCGCGTTCGATCTCGCCCAGAGGCGCTTCCGGCGCGAACGCGGGATGGGGGAAGGCCGCCAACGCGTCGTACCGCAATTCGGGGCGGCGCAGCAGGTCGGCGAGGTTGTATTCGCGCTCGATGGCCTTGCCCAGCAGCGCCTGCGCCTGGTCGGGCGGCAGGCTTTGCGGCGTGACCCAGGTGGATCGCAGGCGCTGAATCTCGCGTTCGATGGTGTCGCGCTTGCGGCAGAAGGCGTCCCAGCGGGCGTCGCTCACCACGCCCAGCTCGCGGCCGATCTCGGTCAGGCGCAGATCGGCGTTGTCCTCGCGCAGGCTGAGGCGATACTCGGCCCGGCTGGTGAACATGCGGTAGGGCTCGCTGACGCCTTTGGTCACCAAGTCATCGACCAGCACGCCCAGATAGGCCTGATCGCGCCGTGGGCACCAGGCCTCGCGGTCCTGAACCTGCAGCGCCGCGTTGATGCCTGCCAGCAGACCCTGGGCCGCCGCCTCCTCGTAGCCGGTGGTGCCGTTGATCTGCCCTGCGAAAAACAGGCCGTCGATGGACTTGGTTTCCAGCGAGGTCTTCAACGCCATGGGGTTGAAATAGTCGTACTCGATGGCGTAGCCGGGGCGCAGCAGGTGGGCATGCTCCAGCCCCGGAATCGAGTGCACCATGGCAATCTGCACATCGAAGGGCAGGCTGGTGGAGATGCCGTTGGGGTAGAACTCGTTGGTCTGCAGGCCTTCCGGTTCGAGAAAAATCTGATGCGATGATTTGTCGGCGAAACGGTGAATCTTGTCCTCGATGCTGGGGCAATAGCGCGGTCCCACGCCTTCGATCACCCCGGTGAACATCGGGCTTCGATCGAGCCCGGCGCGAATGATGTCGTGCGTCTGCGGTGTGGTGTGCGTGATCCAGCATGCCACTTGCGGCGGGTGCTGATCGGCCGAGCCGAGAAAGCTGAACACGGGCATGGGGTTGAGGTCGCCCGGCTGCTCGATCAGCTTGGAGAAATCGATGGTGCGCCCATCGATCCGGGCTGGCGTGCCGGTCTTGAGGCGACCCTGAGGCAGGGCCAGGGCCTTGAGGCGGGCGGACAGGCGCTGCGCCGGCGGATCGCCCGCACGCCCCGCAGCGTAGTGGTCGAGGCCGATGTGGATCTTGCCATCCAGAAACGTTCCCGCGGTCAGCACCACGGTGCGCGTGCGAAAGCGGATACCCGTTTGAGTGACCACGGCCGTGACCCGCTCGCCATGGCCGGTCGACTCCACGAGCAGATCGTCAGCCGCCTGTTGGAACAGCCAGAGGTTGGGCTGGTCCTCCAGCCGCCCCCGGATGGCGCGCTTGTACAGTTGACGATCAGCCTGCGCCCGCGTGGCCCGCACAGCGGGCCCCTTGCTCGCGTTGAGAATGCGGAACTGGATGCCGGCCTCATCGGTGGCTTCGGCCATGGCCCCGCCGAGGGCGTCCACTTCCTTGACCAGGTGGCCCTTGCCGATGCCGCCGATGGACGGGTTGCAGGACATTTGCCCCAGGGTCTCGATATTGTGGGTCAGCAGCAGAGTGGCGCAGCCCATGCGCGCGGCGGCCAGCGCCGCCTCGGTGCCGGCGTGCCCACCGCCGATGACGACGACATCAAAGTTACGCGGATAATCCACTGTGTGCCTCCTCAACTGATCTATTTTATGCGGGTTAACCCTGTGCGGTGGGTTTGAGGGGTTTTGTTTCACGTGAAACATCCCGTCCCCGCTCGCATTGTTGCGCAACCCCATCCCATTCCCATGGAAACCCTAAGCAAACTGCATGAACTTTACCCGGCCCTCGCCGCCGTGCCAGCCGCTGAGCTGCAAGCGGAATGGGCCGACGGCGCAGCCGCAATGCAGGTGCCGAAGGGTATGCAGCTGTTTGCGCCAGGGGCAAACTGCGGTGGGTTTCCTCTCGTGCTTTCCGGCGAGGCCCGGGTGTTCCGCATGGCGCCCTCGGGCCGCCAACTGGAGATGTATCGCCTGACGCCGGGCGAAATCTGTCTGGTGTCGTCGGCCAGCCTCTTTTCGGGCGAGACGCTTTCTGCGCATGCGGAGATGCAGGCTGAAGGGGCTTTGTGGATGATTCGCCCGTCGCTGTTTGAGCAATGGATTCAAAATGCCCCGGCTTTCCGCCGCTTCGTCCTGGGGCAATTTGCGGCGCGCATGGCCGACCTGACCGCACTGATCGACGCACTGGCGTTTCACCGCCTGGACCAGCGCCTGGCGCAGGCGCTGCTGGGGCAAGGGCCGCGACTGCAAAGCACGCATCAACAACTCGCCGATCGTCTGGGCACCGCGCGCGAGATTGTCACGCGCTTGCTCAAACGTTTCGAGGCGGCCGGCTGGGTGGCCTTGTCTCGGGAGAGGATCGACATCCTGCTACCGGCCGCGCTGCGGCAGGTGGCAGCGGGAGAAATCTCCGGGTGACGTGTTTGGCGGCGATGCAACCATGTGACCGGAGTCACAGTGGTGTTGCGCCAATCGGTGTCCAATGGCGACATTCTTTTTCAAGGAGTGGGCCATGAAACTCAACGTTGGCGGCATCGACCGCATTCTTCGCATTATTGTGGGTATCGTGCTGATTGCGCTGACGCTGATGGGCACCATCGGCGTCTGGGGCTGGATCGGCATCGTGCCCTTGGTGACCGGGCTGTTCAAGTTCTGTCCGCTGTATTCCATCATCGGCATGAATACCTGCCCGATGAAAAAGTAAAACAGGCCGCGCGCGGCTCTGGTTTGAAAACGGCGTCATCCGTCACGGGGACGCCGTTTTTCTTGGTGTCAGAACAAGCGGCAGGGCGCCCGGAATGTTCCCGATCCGGGGTGATTCAAAAGAACGCGTCATGCGCGGTCTTGAGTATCAGCGCGGCCACTACCAGCAGAAATACCGTCCGCACAAAGTGCGTGCCCCAGCGCAAGGCCAGGCGTGTGCCCAGAAGACTTCCGGCGATATTGCACACCGCGATGAGGGCCGCATAGGGCCACATAACATGCCCCTTGCTGGCGAACACCAGCAGCGCGGCCAGATTGCAGGCGACATTGACGACCTTGGCGCTTGCCGAGGCGTGCAGAAAGTCGAAGCCGAAGCCGCGCACGAATAGAAAGATCAGGAAATTGCCCGTGCCCGGGCCAAAAAAGCCATCGTAAAACCCGATCAGCAGGCCGCCGCCCAGGGCGAGCAGGCGCTCGGCCCGGCCGCTGAGATGGGGGGCATGATGATGGCCCAGATCCTTGCGCTTGAGGGTGTAGAGCAGCACGGCCAGCAGGATGAAGGGCAGGGCCTGGCGGAAGTCGCTCGATTTGACCTGGGTGATGAGCCAGGCGCCGCAGAGCGCGCCGACAAAGGCGGCGAGGGTGGCCGGCACGACGGTGGACCAGGGCGGCTGCACCCGTCGCACATACGACCACATCGAGGCCGAGGTGCCCCAGATCGCACCCCCCTTGTTCGTGCCGAATAACGTGGCCGGAGCCGCATGGGGAAACGCCGCGAAGAGGGCCGGGACCAGAACCAATCCGCCGCCGCCCACGATGGCGTCCACAAATCCGGCGAACAACGCGGCGAGACCGAGCAGGATCAATTCCATGGACAACGGGGGCGGGGAGAGTTGGCGCGAAAGTAAAAAAGCACCGGAACGGTTGTTCGCGGTGCTTCGGGGTGCTGCCTGCGCTGCAATCGAGTGCAGCGCCTTTGTCGTGAAACAACCTTGATTTCGGGTTGTTTGTCTCCTCAGTCCCTCTTG
>JAJTBQ010000404.1 GCA_021286835.1 Thiomonas sp. | reverse complement strand
ACCAGGCGGCGCACATGCCGCCCGGTGATGTTCACGTCCGAGGTCTGAAAGGTCATGCTCAGCACCACGGAGAAATAGAGATAGTCCCAATAGTCCGGCACCTGATCGCCCGGAAACTGCAGCGCCGGCTGGCCCGCGCAGCGGGCGGCGTAGTCGCTGTGGGCATATTGCAGCGCGAAAATCACCGAGAAAAACAGCCAGGCCAGCACGATGCTGCTCCCGGCCAGCGCCAGTTCGCCCGGGTGGCCGCGCACCGAATGCAGCTCGACCGACAGGGCCGCGAACACGGTGCCCGAGAGCACGAGGCTGAACAGCAGCACCGCCCAGCGCCCCTCGGTTTCCAGCTCGGTGCGGCGCTTGAGCGTTTCGTTCGTGGCATGCGCCATCATCCACGCCGTGCTGGCGAGAAACAGCAGCACGCTGGCGTTGAAAGCCCACAGCAAGGCAATGGCCGAGGGCTGGCTCGCGCGCACCGCCCACCACAACACCACGCCCAGCGCCAGGGCGCCACTCAACCGGGGGCGGTTGCGCAGCGTGCGATAGAGGCTGGCGAGCGGATTGACCATGGCCCCGAATTTTAGGGCGATGATGTGCCCGGCTTTCGGACCCGCCCGGCACATGAGGCCAAACCCATGGTTCCGGTGGCCCGCGCACCCGCAGGCGCGACAGACTCCTAGAATTGCGCGGCGCAGCACATCCTGCGCTTCCCTGCCACCTTTCAACCGACGACCATGAGCGCCGACACTCCTCTCGCCCCTCCCGACCTGTCGCACATCGCCCCCCGTGAGCAGGCCGAAATCCTCGCCCAGGCCCTGCCCTATATCCGCAAGTTCCACGGCAAGACCCTGGTCATCAAGTACGGCGGCAACGCCATGACCGACCCGGCCCTGCAACAGGATTTCGCCGAAGACGTGGTGCTGCTCAAACTCGTGGGCATGAACCCGGTCGTGGTGCATGGCGGCGGCCCGCAGATCGACGAGGCTTTGAACCGCGTGGGCAAGAAGGGCACGTTCGTGCAGGGCATGCGCGTGACCGACGACGAGACCATGGAAGTGGTGGAATGGGTGCTGGCCGGCCAGGTGCAACAAGACATCGTCGGCCTGATCAACCATGCGGGCGGCAAGGCCGTGGGCCTGACCGGACGGGACGGCGGCCTCATCCGCGCGCGCAAGCTGCGCATGCGCGACCGGGAGAATCCCGACGCCGAGATCGACGTCGGCCAGGTGGGTGAAGTGGCGTCGATCGACCCTTCCGTGGTCAAGGCACTGCAGGACGATCAGTTCATACCGGTCATTTCCCCGATCGGCTTTGGCGAGGACAACGCCTCGTTCAACATCAACGCCGATGTGGTGGCCGGCAAACTGGCCGAAGTGCTGCGCGCCGAAAAGCTGCTGCTCCTCACCAATATCCCCGGGGTGATGAACAAGAAGGGCGAGCTGCTCACCGATCTCACCGCGCATGAAATCGACGAGATGTTCGCCGACGGCACCATTTCCGGCGGCATGCTGCCCAAGATTTCCTCGGCGCTCGACGCCGCCAAGTCCGGCGTGAATTCGGTGCACATCGTCGACGGACGCATTCCTCACGCCATCTTGCTCGAAGTCCTCACCGAGCAGGCCTTCGGCACCATGATCCGATCGCATTGA
>JAJTBQ010000403.1 GCA_021286835.1 Thiomonas sp. | reverse complement strand
GCCGTGGTGCTCTTGCCCACGCCGCCCTTGCCCGAGGCGACGGCGATGATGTTCTTCACTTCGGGCAGGGGCTTGAGCCCGCGCTGCACCGCATGCGACACCACGCGGCTGCGCACCGCCACCGAGACGTTCTGCACGCCGGCCACGGCGCGCAGGGTTGCGATGACCTGCTTCTGCAGATCGGCATGCAGGCTGCGCGCGGGGTAGCCGAGTTCGATGTCCAGCGACACCTCGCCGCCTTCCACGCGCAGGTTCTTGATGGCCTTTTCCGAAGCCAGGGATTGGCCGGTTTGCGGATCCAGCAGGGTTTGCAGGGCAGCCTGGATGGCGGAGTCGAGGGCTTGGGACATGGTCGAACGGCGGGTGAACGATGAAATGGCTTGCAGTGTAGGTCCGCCGGCCAGCGCGCAATGCCCCCCGCCGTGCAGGCCTTGCGCCGCGCCATGACAATGCCGCATCCACTCGGTTTTCCCATGTCCGCACCCACCACCACCGCGACCGCGCAGGCCGCGACGCATCCACCGCTGTCGGCACACTTCATCGGCTTCATGGCCCTGGCCTGCGGCATCTCCGTGGCCAACATCTACTATGCCCAGCCGCTGCTTGAGCAGTTCGCGCAGCACTTCCACACCACGGTGGCCGGCGTGGCCGCCGTGCCTTCGGCCACACAGATCGGCTATGCCGCCGGGTTGATGCTGCTCGGTCCGCTGGGCGACCGGCATGCGCGGCACCGGGTGATCCTGATCATGGCGGGGCTGCTCGTCCCGGCGCTGATCGGTGCCGCGCTGGCGCCCAGCGTGACCGTTCTGGCGCTGGCCTCGTTCGCCATCGGCATGCTCTCCAGTATTGCGCAGCAGATCATTCCGATGGTGGCCCATCTGGCGCCGCCACAGGCGCGCGGCAAGGCCATCGGCCTGGTGATGAGCGGGCTGCTCGTAGGCATTCTGGGCGGCCGGGTGTTGGCCGGCGGCATTGCTTCGCTGCTCGACTGGCAAGCGGTGTTCTTCTTCGCCACCGTTGTGAATATCGGCATGTGGGTCTTGCTCTGGCGCGTGCTGCCGCGCCTGCCCGTGGACGAGCGCGCCGCGGGGCAGAGCTATGCGGCGCTGCTGGGCTCGACCCTCAGACAATTCACCCGCTACCGGGATCTGCGCTTCGCCGGCCTCACCGGCGGGCTGTTCTTCGCCAGTTTCAGCGTGTTCTGGGTCGGCCTGACGCCGCTGCTGCAAAGTCCGGCCTATGGCTTCGGTCCGGCCGTGGTGGGCGCTTTCGGCATTCTGGGCATCATGGGCGCCACGGTGGCGCCGATTTCGGGCCGTTACTCCGACCGGCCGGGCGGTCCGCGCCGCGTCCTGTTCGTCGCCATCGCGGCCACGCTGCTGTCATGGGCCTTGTTCGCGCCGGGCACCCTGGGCCTGTGGTGGCTGATCGCCGGGGTGCTGGTGCTCGACGCCGGGGTGCAAGGCGCGCAGATCGCGAACCAGACCCGCATCTACGCCCTGGACGCCGCGGCGCGCAGTCGCATCAACGCCGTGTACATGACGCTTTATTTCATCGGCGGCTCGGTGGGCTCGTTCGTCGCCAGCCATGCCTGGACGGCCGGCGGCTGGCCCGCCGTGACCGCGGCGGGCGCCGGCTTCGCGCTGGCGGCGCTGCTGCTGCA
>JAJTBQ010000402.1 GCA_021286835.1 Thiomonas sp. | reverse complement strand
TCTCCATGGGCCACCGCCTCACCGCCATTTCCACCCGCACTGGCGACGCGGGCACCACCGGGCTGGGTGACGGCTCGCGCTGTCTGAAATCGGCCGCGCGCATCCAGGCGCTGGGCGATGTCGACGAGCTCAATTCTCACCTCGGCCTGCTGCGCAGCCAGGAGCTTCCCGAGGTCATCGACGCGCTGCTGCTGCAGGTGCAGCACGATCTGTTCGATCTCGGCGGCGAACTGTCGGTGCCGGGCATGACGCTGCTCAAACCGGAGCAGGTCGCCGCGCTCGACGAAGCGCTCAAGGCCTACAACGGGCAACTGCCGCCGCTGGCCGAGTTCATTCTGCCGGGCGGCACGCCGACGGCCTCGCAGGCCCACGTCTGCCGCACCGTGGCGCGCCGCGCCGAGCGGGCGGTGGTGGCCGTGGCGAACGAGGTGGCGCAGTCGGGCGGGGCGGAAGCGCCGCTGCTGCTGCGCGCGGAGTTGCTGCAATATCTCAACCGCCTGTCCGACCTGCTGTTCGTGCTCGCCCGCACGCTCAACCGCGCGGGCGACGCCGCCAGCACCGAGGTGTACTGGAAACACCAGCGTCCGCCCAAGAGCTGATCCGCCCATCCCCGCCCGTCCCTTCGCCGACGGCTTCATACTTCTTCACATCGTCTGCACACGACTTTCACGTCGCGCAGGCAGGATGAATGACAGTTCGCTTTCTTTCATCGCGTCCCGTTTCGCCCAACACGCCCCGCTTCGTTCATTCCCGGTCTGTCTCCCATGAACCTGCCCTCCTCTCCCGACCAAGCCCACCGCCCCGCCCCGACCACCCGCCGCTGGATATGGGGCGGGCTGGGCCTCGCCCTCCTGGCCGCGGGCGGCCTGGCCCTCCTGGGCAACGAGCACCCCGCGCAGGCGCAGATGCGGGGCGGCGGCGGGATGGACAAAGGGCAGATGGCCCCGCAGCCGGTCACCGCGTCCACGGTGAAAACCCAGTCGGTGCCGGTGTGGCTGACCGCGCTGGGCACGGTCACGCCGCGCAGCTATGTGAACGTCATGCCGCGGGTGGCCGGGCTGTTGCAGAGCGTGGATTACAAACAGGGGCAGATGGTCAAAGCGGGTCAGTTGCTCGCGCAGATCGATCCCCGTCCCTTCCGCATCGCGGTCGAACAGGCACAGGCGCAACTGGAGCAGACCCAGGCGCAGATGAACGGCGCGCAGAGCGATCTGCAGCGCTATGAAACCCTGCTCAAGCAGGATTCGATTTCGGCGCAGCAGGTCTCCGACCAGCGCGCCACGGTGGCCCAGCTCAAGGCCACGCTCGACGCCAACAAGGCCGCGCTCGACAACGCGAAGCTGCAACTGAGCTGGACCCGCATTACCGCCCCGGTCGCCGGCCTCGCCGGCCTGCGTCCGGTGGATGCCGGCAATATGGTGACGACTTCCGGCGCCGTGGGCAGCAACACCAGCACCAGCTCCAACTCGGCCTCGCCGATCGCCACCATCGCCCAGGTCCAGCCGGTGGACGTGACCTTCGCCGTGCCGCAGCAAAACATCGCGGAGGTGGTCGGTCCACTCATGGCCGGCAAACGCCTGGAAACCCAGGCCTGGGATGCGCGCAACACCCAGTTGCTCGAATCCGGCCAGCTCGTGGCCGCCGACAATCAGATCAACAGCACGAC
>JAJTBQ010000047.1 GCA_021286835.1 Thiomonas sp. | reverse complement strand
TTGCATCGGGTCAACCCTGGGTTTTCAAGCAGAGGGTTGGCGTATGCTTTTGTCTGTTACAAAAAAGCACGTTTGATTTCACAACACAATATGTTCACGGAGACACGCATGGATCGTCGTCAGGCAGTCATAGGTTTGGGTTTGGCCGCAGCCGGCCTGGGGGTGAGTTCGCTCGCGCGGGCGCAGCAGCCCATCGTCATCAAGTTCAGCCATGTCGTCGCCCCCAACACGCCCAAGGGCCAGGCCGCCGAATACTTCAAGAAACTGGCCGAGGAGCGCACCAAGGGTCGTGTGAAGGTCGAGGTCTATCCCAACAGCCAGCTCTACAAGGACAAGGAAGAGATGGAGGCGCTGCAGCTCGGCTCGGTGCAGATGCTGGCGCCTTCGCTGGCCAAGTTCGGGCCTCTGGGCGTCAAGGAGTTCGAACTGTTCGACCTGCCCTACATCTTCGACAACTACGACGAGCTGCACAAGATCACGCAAGGCCCCATCGGAAACAGCCTGCTGAAAAAGCTCGAATCCAAGGGCATCCTCGGTCTGGCCTATTGGGACAACGGCTTCAAGGACATGAGCGCCAACAAGCCGCTGAAGAACCCGGCGGATGCCAAAGGCCTGAAGATGCGCATTCAGTCGAGCAAGATTCTCGACATGGAAATGCGGGCCATCGGCGCCATTCCGCAGGTTTTGGCGTTCTCCGAGGTCTATCAGGCGCTGCAGACCGGGGTGGTCGACGGCACCGAGAATCCGCCTTCCAACTTCTACACCCAAAAGTTCTTCGAGGTGCAGAAGGCCATGACGCAGACGCAGCACGGCTATCTGGGTTACGCGGTCATCGTCAACCAGAAGTTCTGGGACGGTCTGCCGGCCGACATCCGCAAGACGCTCGATCAGGCCATGGTCGAGGCCACTGAGTTCGCCAACAAGGTGGCGAAGAAGGACAACGACGACGCCACCGAGGCGGTGCGCAAATCGGGCAAATGCGAGGTCATCGCGCTCACGCCGGCCGAACGTCTGGCCTGGAAGAAGGCGATGGTGCCGGTCTACAAGCAGGCCGAATCGCGCGTGCCCAAGGCCCTGATGGACGAGGTGTTCAAGGCGACCGGTTTCGACCCCGCCAAGCTCTGAGCGGTTTTCGCAAGAGACCCCAGGCCCGTGCCCTTCCGGCATGGGCCTTTGTCGTTGCGGCTTCCCGTGCCGTTTCTGATCGGACTCCATCATGACCACGCTCACCCTGTTCAACCGCGTCCTCGACCGACTGGAGGAGACCTTGATCGCCATCCTGATGGCGGCGGCGACCCTGCTCATCTTTGTCGCAGTCGTCCATCGCTATCTCGCTGGAATGGCCATTCCCGGTCTGCAGGACTGGTTGTTGTCGATCAACCTGAGTTGGGCGCAAGAACTCTGCATCTACATGTTCGTCTGGATGGCGAAGTTCGGCGCGGCCTATGGCGTGCGTACCGGCATCCACGTGGGGGTGGACGTGATGGTCAACCGTCTGTCGCCCGCGAAGCAGAGGCCTGTCATCCTGTTCGGCCTTCTGGCAGGGGCGCTATTTACCGGCGTCGTGGCCGTCATGGGTGCCAACTTCGTCTGGCATGTCAGCCATACCGACCAGACCTCTCCCGACCTTGAGCTGCCGATGTGGTGGGTGTATCTGGCCATTCCGCTGGGATCGTCGCTGATGTGCTACCGCTTCCTGCAGGTGGCCTGGCGCTTCAACCGCGACGGCGAACTGCCGCATCACGATCCGGGTGAGGTCGAAGGGCTGGACGAACCCATGGATCTTCCCCCCGGCGCGGACAACATCCACCCCATTCCTGTGGCGGGAGGTGTGCGATGAGCACAGGGAACAACCACCCAAAGGCGCACGAAACCCGCCTTGACGACGCTTGCCGCGTGGGAGTGGCAGCATGAGCGCATTGATCATCTTCGGCCTGCTGCTCGCGCTGATGCTCACGGGCATGCCCATCTCCATTGCGCTCGGCCTGACGGTTCTCACCTTCCTGTTCACCATGACCGACGTGCCGATTCAGGCCGTCGCGCTCAAGCTGTTCTCGGGGATCGAGAACTTCGAGATCATGGCCATACCGTTCTTCATTCTGGCGGGCAACTTTCTTACGCACGGCGGCGTGGCGCGCCGCATGATCGCTTTTGCCAGCAGCCTGATCGGCCATTGGGCCGGCGGATTGGGCCTGGCCGGCGTGTTGGCCTGCGCGCTGTTCGCGGCGGTGTCGGGTTCAAGCCCGGCGACGGTGGTGGCGATCGGCTCCATTCTGATGCCAGCCATGATCAGGGCCGGGTTTCCGCCGCGCTTCGGTGCGGGTGTCATCACCACGTCCGGGGCCTTGGGCATTCTCATTCCGCCGTCCATCGTGATGGTGCTGTATTCCATTTCCACCAATTCGTCGGTGGGGGCACTGTTCATGGCGGGTGTCGTCCCAGGTCTGATGTTGGCGACGATGCTCGGCGTGACCACCTGGTGGCGCGCCTGGCGCGGCAACTATCCCCGCCAGCCCAAGGCCAGCTGGGCGCAGCGGTGGCGAGCCCTGCGCGAAAGCTTCTGGGGGCTGATGCTCATCGTCATTGTGCTGGGGGGCATCTACACAGGGCTGTTCACGCCCACCGAGGCGGCGGCGATGAGCGCGGTCTACGCCTTCATCATCGCCGTGTTCGTGTACAAGGACCTCAAGCTCAGCGACGTGCCCCGGGTGTTGCTCGCCTCGGCCAATATGAGCGCCATGCTGCTCTACATCATCACCAACGCGGTGCTGTTCTCGTTCTTGATGACGTCGGAGCACATTCCGCAGAACATGGCGCAATGGCTGCTGGGGGCGGGTCTGGGCCCGATGGCCTTCCTGCTGCTCGTGAATGTGCTGCTGCTCGTGGCGGGCAATGTGATGGAGCCTTCAAGCATCGTGCTGATTCTGGCGCCCATCCTGTTTCCGGTGGCGATGCATCTGGGCATCGATCCCATTCACTTCGGCATCATCATGGTGGTGAACATGGAGGTGGGCATGTGCCATCCGCCCGTGGGGTTGAATCTGTACGTCGCCAGTGGCATCGCCAAAATGGGGATCACCGAGCTGACCATTGCCGTCTGGCCATGGCTGCTGACCATGCTGGTGTTCCTCGGCCTGGTGACCTACATCCCGGCGATCAGCCTTGCCTTTCCGCGCTGGCTGGGCATGGTGCCGTGAGCGTTGCGCGGTAGAGTGGTTCGCGGCGCCCGCAAGCCGCAGGCGTTCAGGCGGTTTGCTGTGATTCGTCGGGCTGGCTGCAGGTCCATTTCTCGCCCATGTCGGACGAGAGATAGCCGACGAGCCGAAAGTGATCCTGGGTGGTCACGTCCGGCGAAGTGCGGTAGATGGCCATGCCGTAGGCGCCACGCAGCCGCGCGTGCTCGGCTCTCGCCAGCGCCTCGACGACCGTGCGGCTGCCGATGGCGACCACGTAGCTGTGCTGTTCAGGCTCGCCGTGGCGGAAGGCCTGGGCGAAATGGAGGGTTGTGTTGGCATCTGTCATGGACGACTCCTTGCGAGGACCGAATGATGGACGCGAAAAGCTTAAGTTGTTCTGCGCCAGATCAGAACGCGCAATCGTGACAAACCATGACCGCGCTGCCCCGGGAACCGAACCTCAAAGGCTGTGCACCCGATCGATGTAATCGCGCATGGCCTGCGCACGCGAGGTGCCCTGAAGAGCGGCCCAGGCGTCCCACTTGGCGCGGTCGACGAAGTCGGTCATGCCGGGACGCTCGCCCGAGACATCGCCGCTGCTGCCTTGTTTGTACAGGGCGTAGAGCTGCAACAGCGTGAGGTTGTCGGGCCGGGTGGTCAGGGTCTTGGAATGCGCGATGGCGGCGTCGAACGCGGCCTGCAGATCGGCGGTGATGGCGGAGTCGGTCATGGAAAAAGCACGGTCGTTCGAAAAGTGGAATCATACGGGCGATACGCGCGCGCCGCCCCGAAAACACGTTCAGCGTCGCCTTAAGCCGACACTCAGCCAGCGCCCTTAGGCTTTGGCCGCACGGGGGCAAGCCCGTTCGCCGGCAACGGCGACAGGCCCGCAGGCACAATGCCGCAGCTTTCACTGTTTTCAGGAGCCATTCGTTCCATGCAGACCCAACCTACTGCGCAGTCGTATCGCTTCGCTTTCAGACATTTCTACGCGCTCGCCAAGCCTTATCTGGTTTCGGAAGAAAAGAAGAAGGGCTGGGGGCTGTTGCTGCTGGTGCTGGCGATGAACCTGGCGCTGGTCTGGGTGAACGTCAAGCTCACGCAATGGAACGGCGACTTCTTCAATGCCCTTCAGGCCAAGAACTTTGCCGCCTTCAAGGAACTGTTGCTGATCTTCACCGGCTACGCCTTTCTCTACATCGCGCTGGCGGTGTATTCGCAGTATTTTTTGCAGATGCTGCAGATCAGCTGGCGGCGCTGGATGACCGAGGTGTTTCTGAAAGACTGGCTGGCCGGCGGCACGCACTACCGCATGTCGCTGCGGCAGGGCAACACCGACAACCCGGACCAGCGCATCGCCGACGACATCGGCGGCTTCATCAACGGCAGCCTGAGCCTGTTCTTCGGCTTCGTGTCCTCGCTGGTGACGCTGCTTTCCTTTTTGTTCATGCTTTGGGTGCTGTCGGGGGCGATCACGCTGTTTGGCATCACCATTCCCGGCTACATGGTGTGGGTGGCCATTCTGTACGCCGGCGTGGGCAGTGTGCTGGCGCATTGGGTGGGCAAGCCGCTGATCCGGCTGAACTTCTTTCAGCAACGCTACGAGGCCGATTTCCGTTTCGGTCTGGCCCGCACCCGCGAGCATGACGAAGGCATCGCGCTCTACAACGGCGAGGAACGCGAGCTGGCCGGGCACCGCAGCCGCTTCGCCAATGTGTGGAGCAACTGGTGGGGCATCATGAAGCGGCAGAAGCTGTTCACCTGGTACAGCGCGTTCTATGGGCAACTGGCCATCATCTTCCCCATCCTCGTGGCCGCGCCGCGTTACTTCGCGGGGCAGATCCAGCTCGGCGGCCTGACGCAGACGTCGCAGGCTTTCGGCCAGGTGCAGGGCGCGCTGTCCTGGTTCATCGGCGCCTACACCAGCATTGCCGACTGGCGCGCCACCGTCGAGCGTCTGCAGACCTTTGTCGACGCCATGCACCAGGCCCAGCAGAACCCGCACGAGCCCGTGCCCCCGTCGTCCGCGGCCTTGCCGCAGGGCCGCGAAGCCGCCACGGCGGGTGTGGTGCCGCTGCACAGCGCGCGCGAATCGGTGGCATTGGGCGATCTGCTGCTGCTGGCGCCCGACGGTCGTCCGCTGCTGCAGTGCGCGGGCGAACACATCAGCCGCGGGCAGCACACCCTGTTCACCGGACCCTCGGGCAGCGGCAAGAGCACGCTGGTGCGCTGGCTGGCGGGCATCTGGCCCTACGCGCTCAATGCCGCGCATGCGCATGCGCCGACGGGTCGCACGCTGTTTTTGCCGCAAAAGCCCTATCTGCCGCTGGGCACGCTCAAGCAGGCGCTGACCTATCCGCAAAGCCCCGATGATTTCAGCGCCGCGCAGATCAGCGAGGCCTTGCAACTCGCCCGCGTGCCTTATCTGGAGGCGGCGCTGGAGCAGACCGACACCTGGATGCAGCGGCTCTCGCCCGGCGAGCAGCAGCGTCTGGCCGTGGCGCGCGCGCTGCTGATCGCGCCCGACTGGCTGTTCATGGACGAGGCGACCAGCGCGCTCGACGCGCCGACCGAGCGTGCGATGTACGCGCTGTTGCAGCAACGTCTGCCCGAGGCCACCCTGGTCAGCGTGGCGCATCGCGTCGGCGTGATCGAGTTCCATGCGCAGATCTATGCGGTCGACGTCGATCCCACCCGCCAAGGCCCGGCACGCCTGGAAAGACGCGACGCCGAATCCGCGCGCAACGCCGCGCTGGGCGAGGGTGCGATCGCCGATGCTCCGGCCTTGGCATCCTGACCGTGTGGGAGGCGCCCTGTCGCGGATTTGCCGCCTGACACGTTATGACACCATCCAGGCTACCAACACGAGGGCTTTCCCCATGCGCTTTCCTGACTCATTTCTTCGGCCCGCCATGCTTAGGCGTAGCGTGGCGCTGATGGCCCTGCCGACCCTGGCGGCATTAGGCCTGGGCGGCTGCGTGGTGGCCCCGGTGCCACCGCCCCAGTATGGCTACGGCGCGCCCGCGTACGACGTCGTCAATGTGCCGCCGCCGGCGCCGCAGTACGAGGTGGTCGGCGTCGCACCGTATCCCGGCGCCGTCTGGATCGGCGGCTACTGGGGCTGGGCGAGTGGCCGCTATGTGTGGAACCGGGGTTATTGGCACGCACCCCGCCCCGGCTACCGTTGGGCACCGCATCGCTGGGTGCCGCAAGGCGGCGGCTGGCACGTGGAAGGCGGCCGCTGGGAACGTCGCTGACCCTTCCTGCCGTGCGCCGCAGGCGAGGGTTCAGGCGTCGAGGGTTTTCAACCACCAGTCGTGCAGATTGCAGGTGCTGGTCACCATCACCTTGCCCTTGTAGCCCTCGGGCAGCCTATGTTCCGAGACGGGCTGGTCCTTCCAGTTGAAGGTCTTGCGGTCGAGGAACTTGCCGCCTTCGAGCACCACGGTGTGGCTGACGATGTAATGGGCCTCGCTCATCGGATGCGGGGTGGTGACGGTCATCTTGCGGCCCTCGACCTTCACCAGCGGCACATGGAGTTTTTCCACGTCCTTCCAGTGGCCGGGGTCGTTCTCGGTGAACACCACATTCGTCATCGAGCCGCTGCCTTGAGCCGCTTGTGCCGCCTTGGGCAGGGCGACGGCGGCCGTGGCGACAGCCAGGGAACTTGCGACAAATTCACGGCGTTGCATAGGGGTCTCCTTCACGAAGTGAGGATCGCAAGATAGGCGCGCTGCATCGGCGCAACGTAAGCAAAGGTATCGCCCTGCTGGGATTGGGGAATCTGCGATGGGGCAGCGGCTGACGCGCCCCCGCCTGGGCGTTATGCTCGCTGCGACCGCGAGACCGATCCATGCCCTACACCCACACCATCGGCGCCGTGCGCCATGTCTTTCCCGATCTCAAGACCTTGTTGGCGCGGGCCACGCCGCTGCGTTCCGGCGACGAATTGGCGGGTGTGGCCGCCCGGTCGGCCGAGGAGCGCATGGCGGCGCGACTGGCGCTGGCCGAGGTGCCGTTGGCGCGGTTCTTGAACGAGGCGGTGATTCCCTACGAGGACGACGAAATCACCCGGCTGATCGTCGATTCGCACGATGCCACGGCCTTCGCCCTGGTGGCGCATCTCACCGTGGGCGGCTTGCGCGACTGGCTGCTGTCCGACGCCGCGGACGGCGCGGCGCTGGCCGCGCTGGCGCCAGGCCTGACGCCGGAGATGGTCGCGGCGGTGAGCAAGCTCATGCGCAACCAGGATCTCATTCTCGTCGCGCAGAAATGCGCGGTGGTCAGCCGTTTCCGCACCACGCTGGGCCTGCCCGGACGCATGGGCGTGCGCCTGCAGCCCAACCATCCGACGGACGACCCCGCGGGCATTGCGGCGTCCATCGTCGACGGGCTGCTGTATGGCTGCGGAGACGCGGTCATCGGCATCAATCCCGCGTCGGACAATCTGGCGGCGATCGGCAGCCTGCTGCGGCTGATCGACGACCTGCGCCTGCGCTACGACGTGCCCACCCAGAGCTGCGTGCTCACCCACGTCACCAACACCCTGCGCGCCATCGAGCAGGGGGCGCCGGTCGATCTGGTGTTTCAGTCGGTGGCCGGCACGCAGCAGGCCAACGCCGCCTTCGGCATCGATCTGGCGGTGCTGCGCGAAGCCCATGCCGCGGCGCATGCGCTGCGGCGCGGCACCGTGGGCGACAACGTCATGTATTTCGAGACGGGCCAAGGCAGCGCCTTGTCGGCCAACGCGCACCACGGGGTGGACCAGCAGACCTGCGAGGCGCGCGCCTACGCCGTGGCGCGCGCCTTCCGGCCGCTGCTGGTCAACACGGTGGTCGGCTTCATCGGCCCGGAGTATCTGTACGACGGTAAACAAATCCTTCGCGCCGGTCTGGAAGATCACTTCTGCGGCAAGCTGCTCGGCCTGCCCATGGGCTGCGACATCTGCTACACCAATCACGCCGAGGCCGATCAGGACGACATGGACAATCTGCTGACCCTGCTGGGCGTGGCCGGCGTGCACTTCATCATGGGCGTGCCGGGGGCGGACGACATCATGCTCGGCTATCAGAGCACATCGTTTCACGACGCGCTCTATGTGCGTCAGGTGCTCGGCAAGCGCCGCGCGCCCGAGTTCGAGGCGTGGCTGCAGCGCATGGATCTGGCGGATGCGCAGGGGCGTTTGGCGCCACCCAGGGCACGCCAAGCCCTGCTGACCTTCGCCGAACAATGGTGACCGAGCGCATGAACGACCTGACCTCCGCATCCGCATCCGATGCGGCCGCTTCGCCCCAGCCTGAAGGAGGCGCCGATCCCTGGGCGCATCTGCGCCGCTACACCCGCGCCCGCATCGCCCTCGGCCGCCGGGGCGCCAGTCTGCCCACCGCAGCCCTGCTCGACTTTGGCCTCGCGCATGCCCAGGCCCGCGATGCCGTGCATACCGCGCTCGACCTCGATGCCCTCGACGCCGCCGCGCAGGCCGCAGGTCTGCCCCCGCCCTTGCGCGTGCACAGCGCCGCGCCCGACCGCGCCACCTATCTGCGCCGCCCCGACCTCGGCCGCCAGCTCGACGCCGCCAGCCGAGCCCTGCTCGTGGAGGCGAAGGCGCAGGCGTGCGAGGTGGTGTTCGTCATCGCCGATGGGCTCTCGGCCCGCGCGGCGCAGACCCACGCCGTGCCCTTGATCGCCCAGACCCTCCAGCGCCTGCCGCCCGGCTGGCGGGTCGGGCCGCTGGTGCTGGCCCGCCAGGCCCGCGTTGCCCTGGGCGACGACATCGGCGCCTTGTTGCGGGCCGCGCAGGTGGTCATGTGCCTTGGCGAGCGTCCCGGCCTGACCGCGCCCGACAGCCTCGGCCTCTACCTCACTCACGGCCCCCGCCCCGGCCTGACCGACGCCCAGCGCAACTGCATCTCCAACGTCCGCCCCGACGGTCTGCCTTACGCACAGGCCGCGCACAAACTCGCCTGGCTACTCGCCGGGGCGCGGCGATTGGGGATGTCAGGGGTGGGGTTGAAGGATGACAGCGAGGACCATGCCGAAGGCGGGCTGCCACACGATACGTCGGCGCACCGCGTCCTCAGAGACGAAGGTGCAGCGGGCGAAATGCCGTCAAGCGATCAATAGGAGCCCGGTGGCGCCTCATAGCCACGCCACCGGCCTCGGGCCGCCGCGATGGCGCGCCCCACGGGCGCCTTGGCGGCATCGCGCCAGGGCGATAGGCCAGGACATACGGGAGACAGACCCAATTGGCGCAGCACGCGGTTGCACTGATGCACCCGGGCATGATGGCGAGTGACGGCTGTGTAGAAGACCACGCCGATTGAGATCGACACACCCTCTCCGGGGCGAACCCAGTCCGTGGTCGTGCGCGTCATGTGGGGTGACGTCGCGGGGAAGTAGACCCCATCTCCCGCAGCGACTTCGAAATCCGTGCCTCGGTCACGCAGGCGCTCGTCCAGCCGGACTTTTTCGAGCGACCCTTCCACGATGAAGTTTTCCACCTCCCGCGCGGCGACCACGTCGCGGTCGCGGTGATCGAACACGGTCATGGTCTTGCGCCCGCGAATTTGTAGCCAGAGATTGTTTTCACGGTCGATGTGAAACGGGGTCACAGAAGGTGGCGCCGAAATGAAGATGAAACCTGCAACACGGAACAACCCGGGTTGTTCCCGGCCGATGAGGCTGTGGGCTTTGGCAACGACTTCGTCGAGAAAGGCTGCGTAATGCGGGTCGGTCTGAACGTCATACAGCGCGACCCACGAACCGGGCTCCTCAATCCGTTCAAAAACCGAATCGATATCGCATCCATTGGGGATCGTGACACTGTGCTTGAACGCCGAAGTTTGAATCGTGCTCGGCTCAATGAATCGGCATTGTTGGCTTGGCATCAGATCACGCGCCAACTGGGCCAATCGTGGCAGTTGCATCAGTGGATGTTGGTGGAAGTCGTGCTTCAGCGCCCCCATCCGAAGACTGGAAAAACGTGCCGCATCGACTGCCTCGATGGTGTGCGCGTGCGCGGGCCGCTCAGCGGCAAAGGTATCGTGCGGCGCTGCGCGCGCGCCCGTCAAAAGAGCCATGTTGTACTTTCAAGGAGTCGCTTCGGCAAACTGCGCCTGCGGTCTATTCATTGAAAGTAAAGGCTACGTTTACGTTTTTCCGCCATCACTCGGGATAACCCGCAGCAATCATCACGGACGTGGCCCTCCGTGAAAAAAATCACGGTTCTGCGCTGGGCGGGTTCACCCCAGCCCGCGCACCACGTCCAGCGCTTCTTCGATGCGCGAGACCGGGTGCAGCTCCAGGCCCTCGAACTGGCGGGCGGTGCTCTTGCCGCTGCCCTTCGGCGCATTCGCCGCCGGAATGATCGCCGCTGAGAAACCCAGCTTGGCGGCTTCGCGCAGGCGCTCCTGTCCGCGCGGCGCGGGGCGGATTTCACCAGCCAGGCCGACTTCGCCAAAGGCCAGCAGGCCGCGCGGCAGCGGGCGGTTGCGCAAAGAACTCTGGATGGCGAGCAGCACGGCCAGGTCGGCCGCGGGCTCGGTGATGCGCACGCCGCCCACGGCGTTGACGAACACGTCCTGGTCGCCGCTGGCCACACCGGCATGGCGGTGCAGCACGGCCAGCAACATGGCCAGCCGTGCCGCGTCCAGTCCTACGGAGAGGCGGCGCGGGCTCGGGGTGGCGGCGTTGTCCACCAGGGCCTGCACCTCCACCAGCAGCGGGCGGGTGCCCTCCAGCGTGGCGAGCACGCAGGTGCCCGGCACCGGCTCGGCATGGGTGGATAGAAAGATGGCCGAAGGGTTGGACACGCCCTTGAGGCCGTGCTCGGTCATGGCGAACACGCCCAGTTCGTTCACGGCGCCGAAGCGGTTTTTGATGGCACGAATGAGGCGAAAGCGCGACTGGGTGTCGCCCTCGAAATACAGCACCGTGTCGACCATGTGCTCCAGCACGCGCGGGCCCGCGAGCGCGCCTTCCTTGGTGACGTGGCCGACGAGGACCAGGGTGATGCCGCCGGCCTTGGCGGCGCGGGTGAGCTGCGCCGCGCATTCGCGCACCTGCGACACCGATCCCGGCGCGGAGGACAGGGCCTCGGTGTAGAGGGTCTGGATGGAGTCGATCACCGCGATGGAATAAGCCCCCACGCTCGC
>JAJTBQ010000401.1 GCA_021286835.1 Thiomonas sp. | reverse complement strand
TCGAGGTCGGCGCTGTCGAAGTTCGGCAGGTTCTGCTGGTTGCGATAAGGCGTGTAGACGTAATAAAGCCGCGGCTCCAGCGTCTGGGTGAGCGCGCGGCCGAACAGCGAAGTGGGACGCTCGAACACCAGGCCGCTGTCGAGGCTGAAGGTCGGCACCGCGCGGTCGGCGGTGGTCGTGCCGTCGGCCATGGCCGTGTCGGTGACGTAGCGGGTGAGGTTGAACGACAGCTTGGGCGTGACGAACCCGCCGGGACGCACCAGCGGATAGCTGAGCTGCGGGTTGAGGTAGAACCGGTCGCCCGAAATCGCCGTGGGGTTGGTGAAGCGCGTCAGCGCCGAGTCGAACTGCCAGGTCAGACCGTTGTAATTCGCGCTTTGAAGATGGGTGTAGAGCTGCGGCTGCTGGTTGTACGGCACGCCGATGGGCGCATCGGCGTTCTGCAGGGTCTGCCAGCGGTTCACGCTGAGCTGCATATAGCCCAGCGGCAGGCTGTAGGTGAGGCTGCCTTGTTGCGGCAAGGTGCGGTTGGAGCCGATGACCGGGTTGACGCCGCCGAAGTCCTGCCACCAGTTGTCGTCGGACACCTGCTGGTAGTTCACCGCATAGCTCAGCCCGTGCCCCAGCCCGCCGTTCTGCTGCACATAACCCGCCCAGCGACTATTGCCGTCATCGCTGCTGTCGGAGGGCAGCAGGTCGAACTGGCTGCTGCCCGAATAGGACGGCTGCAGCCAGCGCGTCGCGACGCTGCCCATGAAGCCGCGACGCAGAATGACCCGGGGCGTGAGAGTGGCGTCGTAATTGGGCGCAATGTTCCAGTAGTACGGCACCGCGAGGTCGATGCCGTTGCGGCTGTCCACGCCCAGCGTGGGCGGCAGCCAGCCGGACTTGCGCGCATCGCTCAGTGGAAAGCTGGCGTAGGGTAGCGGCAGGATGGTGGCGCCTTTGAACACCACCCGCGCATCGCGCGCCACGCCGGTGTTGTCCGCGAGGTCGAGGTCGAGATGGGTGGCCTTGACGAACCAGTCCACCGGGCTGGCGGTGCAGGTGGTGTAGGTGGCGTTGTCGGCCTGGAGGTGATCGCGTCCGAGAAAGTCGATGTTGTCGGCGTGGCCGTGTCCCTGGGTGACGCGGAAGTAATAGTCGGCATCGGGCATCTGGCCGCGGTAGGTGTCGAGCTGCATGCGCAGCGCCGGGCCGGTGAACAGATTGCCGTCGCGCAGCACCCGCACCTGACCATTGGCCACGGCCTCGTTCTCGACGAAGTAATAGCGCAGGCGGTCGGACTTGATCACCACGCTGTGCTTGCGCAATTGCACGCCGCCCGTGGCATGCACATAGACATTGTTCTGGCCCGTGATCTTGTCGGCGATGACGAACACCGGTTCGAACGCCTGCGCTTCGCCGGGCAGATGCGGCAGCAGGTCCAGGCTGGGCGTGAGCTGCAGCGGCGCGGAGGGAGCGGCGGCGGCGTCCTGCGCGTGCGCTGTCGCGTTCCATCCCAGCGCGAGCGCCAGCGCCAACACGAGCGGATTCAAGCGAGGCGGAGGGCGGTACGGCAAGGGCAAAGGCACGGGACTCTCAAGAAAACGCAGGGCCGCCCCAACACAGGACACCAAGGGGCTCCATTCGGATGGCGGGCGCATCGCAGCGCTTCGTGCTGCGTG
>JAJTBQ010000400.1 GCA_021286835.1 Thiomonas sp. | reverse complement strand
TCGCGGCGCGCCGCGTAGATCAGCGACTCGAACAGCTCGGGCATGGCAGCGGCCCGGTCGGTCGGCCCGGTGGCGATGACCTGCGCGGCGAAGCCACGGCTCGCGGGCGGCATCGGCTCGGCCAGCAGTGCGGTCAGATCGTCTCCGCCATGCCCCATCCAGTCGGTGGCGAAGAGGTGCTGGTTCTGCCGCACCACGGGCCCTTCGAAACGCAGGAACACGTCCACCCACGGGCCGTACTTCGCCTTCGGTAGAAAGGCCGGATCGGCGCAGTTCTGGCTGCCGCAGTAGGTCAGGCGGTTGTCGATCACCACGAGCTTGCGGTGGTTGCGCAGATCGATGCGTCCCCGCAGCGCCCGCAGCAGCGGATTGCCCACGGGCAACGCCCGCAGCACGCGCACACCGGAGCCCGCCAGCGCAGGCCACTGCGCGCTGCGGATGAAGGCCCGCGAGCCGAGATCGTCCACCAGCGCGCGGCAGGCCACACCGCGCCCGGCCGCGCGGCGCAGGGCCTCGGCCACGCGGCGGCCATTGCGATCGTCCAGCCAGATGTAGAAGATGAGATGCACGCTGTGCGCGGCCGCGTCGATATCGGCGACGAGGTGGTCGATCGCCGCGTCCGAATCGGCCATCAGCTCGGCGCGGTTGCCGCCAACGGCCGGGTAGCCGCTGATCGACGTGCCCAGGCGGAACAGCGGCGCGTCGTCGGCATCAGCCAGCGCTTGCGCCATCGGCCAGCCGGGCGCCGTCTCGGGCCGAGGCAGGGCGCGGGCGATGGCGCTCAGCCGCGCTGCGCGCCGGCGACCGATATTGGTGGTGCCCAGCAGCAGATAAGCCAGCACGCCCAGGTAGGGAAAAGCCACGAGCATCAACAGCCAGGCGGCCCGCGATTCGGGCTGACGATGCGGCCGCAGCAGCACATGCGCCGCGCAAGCCAGCGTCAGCGCCAGATGCGACAGAAAGAAAAGCACGGTTCAGTCCCAGGGCGGCAAGGTGGTCTGCCGCAGATGCTGACGCGCCTCGCGAAACTCGGGATAGAGCAAGCCCACATGCGCCCAGAAGCGCGGGCTGTGGTTCATCTCGCGCAGGTGCGCCACCTCGTGCGCCACGACATAGTCCACCAGTCGCGGACTGAAGTGCAGCAGCCGCCAATGCAGGCGGATGCTGCCATCGCTGGTGGCGCTGCCCCAGCGGGTGGTGGCCTGGCTCAGCCCGACCCGGCGCACCTGCACGCCGAGCTGCTGGGCAAAGTGCGCGGTGCGGGCGGTGAACAGCGCCAGCGCCTGCCGCTGCATCCAGGCCGCCACGCTGTCGCGCACACGGTCGGCCGCGCTGTCGTGCGGCAGCGGCAGATGCAGTTCGCCAGTGTCGGGCGTGTGGCGCAGCACCGTATCGCCGCGCACGCGCAGCAACAGCGTGCCGCCAAGGTAGGGCAGGCGCCCGCCATCGGACCAGTCGATGCGCGCAGCCCCGAGGGCCTGCAGGCGCGCGGCGCGCTGCTGCAGCTTGCGGACCACCCACGCCGCATGGTCGGCGACGAAGGCGTTGATGGCCGTCAGCGTGGCGCTGCGCGGCGCCATCACCCGCACGCCGCGGTCGTCCACGCGCAGCGCGAGGGTGCGGCGGGCCGCCCGGTGCAGCGACCAGTCGAAGCGATGGATGCCGTCGTCATGGCGC
>JAJTBQ010000046.1 GCA_021286835.1 Thiomonas sp. | reverse complement strand
CCCATGTCCATGCCGGACATGGCTTGGGCGTTCGCCGATCGGGCGAGCCAAAGGGTGGCGCCCGCCAATCCGGCCCCCATCAACGCCCGTCGTCCGGGATCGGATGCCGTCTCCGTCGACGTGTGTGCCGGGGCTTGTAGGGGGTTGTTCATCCTGTTCCTTTCTGATGAGCGGATGGGGGGTGCATGGGGATGAAGCCCATCAACGCACATGATCGTGCCGATGATGGATATCGGGATAGTGCGCATGCCGATGGGTCATGGCTTCATGCTGGTGTGCATGCACATGCGGCTCCACCCCGTCCCACGGAAAATCATGGTCATGCTGATGGTGGGCGTCGTGGCGGTGCCGATGGGTGTGCGCCAGGGCTTCGTGGGTATGCTCGTGCTCATGTCGCTCGCTGATGTGCAGCCAGAGACCAGCCGCCATCAATGCCGCGGCGATCCAGAACAGCAGGGTGGGCGGCTGCGGCCAGATGGCCAGGGCGATCACGACCCCGAAAAAGGGCGCCACGGAAAAATAGGCGCCAGTACGCGCCGTGCCCAGGGTGCGCAGGCTGACGACAAAAAGCGCCAGGCTCAGGCCATAACCCAGAAACCCCACGGCCAGGCTGCCTGCCAGAACAGGCAGGTCTGGCAGTGTCGCGCCCGTTCCCAGAGCCAGCGCGGTGTTGCAGATGCCAGCGACCAGACCCTTCAGTCCGGCGATGAGCAAGGCATCATGGCTGGCCACCTTGCGAGTCAGATTGTTGTCGATGGCCCAAGCCAGGCAGGCGCCCAGGATGAACAGCGCGCCGCCCGAAAGCGCCAGCCCGCCAGGTTGCCAGGACAGCAGCAGACCACCGGCGATGATCGCCATCATGCCCAGCACGATCCGGCGGTCGGCGTTCTCGCGGAAGACCAGCCATGCGAGCACGGCCGTGAGGACGCCTTCGACATTCAGCAGCAACGATGCCGTGGCGCCATCGGTGCGGGTCAGACCGAGCATCAGCAGGGAGGGGCCCAGCACGCCGCCGAACAGCGTGGCTCCGAGCAGCCAGGGCCAATCGGCGCGCGGAATGTGCATGGCCTGGATGCTGCCGCCGCCCAGGGCCGCGCGCAGCAGCGTGACGAAGCCCAGCCCGACGCCGCTGCCCAGGTAAAGGAGTCCGGCGAGGAGCAGCGGCGACAGATCGCCCAAGAGCCATTTGGCCATGGGCACACTGGCGCCGAACAGCAAGGCAGCCGCCAGGGCAGGAGCGGCGAGGTGGAGTGACCGATTTTTCATGGGCTCAGGAAGCCGGTGGCGACGCCGGAATAGGCTTGTTCGGCTCTTACAGCACCACCTTCACCATCGGATGGCCGGTGAGCGCGCGGTAGAGATCGTCGAGCTGGGCGCGGCTGGTGGCGCGGATGGTGCAGGTGCAGCTCAGGTAGTTGCGGCCGCTGGAGGGGCGCAGTTCCATGGTGGCCGGGTCGAAGTCGGGAGCGTGTCGCAGCACCACGGCGGCAATCGCGTCGGCGAAACCGTCGACATTGGCGCCCATGATCTTGATGGGGAAGTCGCTTGGATAGACGATGAGGCTTTCATCGCCGGGCGGCATGGAGATCGGGTTCATGGCAGGGAACGGAAAAGAGGGCCGGGCCGACATTATCCGGTCGGGCGCCGGCACGCTTCATCCCTTCTGACGCTGAGGTCATGTCCGATTTTGTCGGTTTTCTGTCCGATGACGGGGCGCAGAATGAAGCGCGATTCAGAAAAATAAAGCCATTGCAGCTCACGGAGAACCGTATGTCATCGTGTCTTCTGGTGATCGATGCGCAGGAATCGTTCCGTCATCGTCCCTATTTCATGCCCGTGCGTCTCGGGCCTTATCTGCAAGCGCAGAACGCGCTGATCCGCTCATGCGCCCAGGCCGGGGTGCCCATCGTGCGCGTGCTTCACAGCGATGGCCATGACCAGGCCGACAACCCATTCGCGCAGGCTTCCGGGCTGGTGCGGCCGATCGAGGGACTGGCCGCGTTCGACGCGGCGGCGCAGTTCGTCAAGTCGCGGCACAGCGCACTCGTCGGTACAGGGCTGGAGGTCTGGCTGGTGCGCCACGGCATCCGCCGCGTCATCGTCAGCGGCATCCGCACTGAGCAGTGCTGCGAAACCACCACCCGCCACGCGTCCGACCTTGGCTGGGCTGTAGATTTCGTCAGCGCTGCCACCATGACCTTCGACATGGACATGCCGGATGGGGGCGTCCTGCGGGCCGATGACATCGTGCGCCGGACCGAAACCGTGCTGCAAGGCCGATTCGCCACACTCTGCACAGTGGAAGAGGCCGCGCGCCGGGCGGTGGAGCAGCCATGAGTGCCGCGGTGCGTGTGCTGTTCGTGGTGCTGCCGCAAAGTCTGGCGCTCGATTGGGCCGGCCCGGCCGAGGCGCTGCGCATCGCCAACGCGGTGCTGGCCGAACAGGGGAAGCTGCCGGCCTTCGCGGTGGAGTTCGTCGGACCGGTGCCGAACCCGAAGACCTCAGTGGGCGTGCGGCTGTGCGAGGTGGCGCCGCTGCCCGCGCTGGCCGATGATGCCGGGCCACCCCTCTGGATCGTGCTGCTCGGGCAGCCGGGCAACGCCGTCGATGTCACCAGCCCCGCGGCGCGCAGCCTGCTGGACTGGTTGCGCGGCCTGCATCCCGTAGCCGGGCGGCGCGAGCTGGTCTGTGTGTGCGCCGGCAGCATCCTGGCCGCGCATGCGGGTTTGCTCGACGGACGCGACGCCACCACCCACCACCAGCACCTCGACGAGCTGCGCACCGTCGCGCCGCGCTGCCATGTGGTCGCCAACCGCGTGTTCGTCGCGGCGGGGGCCGTATGGAGCAGCGCCGGCGTCACCACCGGCATCGATCTCATGCTGCACCGCATTGCGGCCCGCTGTGGCGCCCTGGTGGCCGCCCGCGTAGCCGAAACCCTGGTGGTCGCGTTGCGGCGCGGCCCGGCCGACCCCGAGCTGTCGCCCTTTCTCGCCCACCGCGGCCACCTCCACTTAAAGCTCCACCGCCTGCAAGATGCCATCTGCCAGCAACCGCAGAGCGACTGGACAGTCGAGTCGATGGCGCGCATCGCCTGCGTGTCGCCACGGCACCTGGGCCGGTTGTTCGCGCTGCACGCGGGCACCACGCCGCTGCACTATCTGCAGCGCATCCGCCTGAGCACCGCCGAGGCCGCGCTGCGCGCCGGTGCTCGCGTGGGGCAGGCGGCGGCGCTGGCCGGATTCACCTCCGACGTGCAGTTACGCCGCACCTGGGCCCGGCTTGGCTCCGCGGGCGCGAGTCCTTCGCGTCTGCGCGGCGTGGCAGACGCCGCTGCAGCGAGTCTTCCAACCTGATGTGAAAGGCCTTGGCCATGCCCGAAACCCACCACCCCATTGCCCTGCGCGCCAGCGACGTTCCCGTGCGTGCGCAGCGCAGCATCTATCCCGAACCATTTGCCTCAATGATGGCCGGGCGAGACAAGCGCCAACTCGGTGAAGCGTTCGGACTGGCGAACTTCGGCGTCAACCTGACCACGCTTGCACCCGGCGCGATGTCGGCGCTGCGCCACGCGCACAGCCGCCAGGACGAATTCGTCTACATCCTCGAAGGCGAGGCCACGCTGGTGACCGACGCCGGAGCAACCTCGCTGACCCCCGGCATGTGCGCGGGCTTTCGCGCCGGAACCGGTGACGCCCATCAGCTGAAAAACCAGACCGACGCCCCTGTGGTTTATCTGGAAATCGGCGATCGCAGCCCGGGCGACCAGCCGGTGTGGCCCGATGTCGATCTGCAACTGCTCGACGTGGGCGGCAAGCGCGTGTTCGCTCACCGCGACGGCCGCCTTTACTGACCCACGTCCCGTCCTGGGGTGCTCAGTAATGCGGCGGCAACTCGTCCCAAAGACTGGGCGGATGGGCCGATGGCTCCTCCGCGCGCTGGCGCTGCAACTGCACCACCTCACGCATCAAGTGCGCAATCTGCTCCTGCTGCCTGGCCACCAGGGCGTTGAGGGTGTCGAGCAGGTCTTCCGCAAAGCCGAACTTTTCCTCCAGGCGAATCAGGCGGGCATCCAGTTCGGGATCAATCGGGTCAGGGCTCATGGCGATTCAAAGGCGGGGAAGGCGTCGAGGCATTGGAACAAAGTTCTGCAAGCAACTGTCGAGTCCTGGCCAACTTCAGCATGCCATCAACCGGAGCCAACAGACTGTGCTTCGGCGGCTTTCACCTCTTTACACATTTATGGTGCGGGCGTCTTTGCTGCAGCAGCTCCTTCCACTACGCTAAATCTGGTTATCAGCCAGAAAGACCAGAAAGAACTAGTCCCCGAAATTCGGCCGCTTGGAAATCGAAGCTGAGGAGGTCCAGATGATCAAGCATCAAGTCGCCGCGCGTGAGTGAGCGCTTATGTTTCAACCCCAAGCAAGCCGTTTGGCTCAACCCGAGGACGCTGAGTCGATTGGTCGGGTGCGGGTCGATGCATGGAAAACTGCGTATGTAGGTTTCATGCCAGACATCTTTCTTGACGCGCTTGACCCCAATACCGGGCTCTCACAACTTCGCGCACAGTTGGCTGCTACTACGCCGTGTCAAGTGACGAGAGTGATCGAGTCTGAGGGCGATGTTGTGGCTTTCTCGCTTCTTGGATTGCCGCGATACGAGGCTCCTAGCGAAACGGTCGAGCTTTGGGCCGTCAATGTCATGCCAGCCTATTGGCGCCGAGGGTATGGCGCAGCGCTTGTCGAAGTCGCCTTCCAGGATGCAAGAGCAAAGCGCGGCAGGTGCCTTGAACTCTGGTGTATCGAGGGGAATAACCGTGCGCGCAGCCTCTACAAGCGTTTTGGCTTTGCTGAAACGGGGACGTCCCGCACCAACACGAAGCTAACTGGTCATCCCCTGTACGAAATTCAATTACGCGTCGCGCTCTGAGACCATATGGCGTCAGGTCTAGTATCTAGCCATAAGGTAGAAAACCCATCTGTTTATCAGCCTTCCCTTGCCTTCCATGTCAACCGTCCCATCAAAGTTTCTCACCGCCCTGTTCGTGGCCTTCGCGCTGAGCTTGAGCGCCGCGCAGGCCGCGACGCTTGATCAGGCGACTGCCTTGCTGGAGGCGGGCCATCTGACGCAGGCCGATCACGTCATGGCGCAGGTGCTGGCGGATCAGCCCCATTCGGCGCAAGCGCACTTTCTGGAGGCTCGGCTGCTGGCGGCAGAGGGTAAGTGGCCCCTCGCCGAACAGGAGCTGGAGCTGGCGCGGCGTCTCGATCCCACGTTGAGTTTTGCGCCCGAGGCGCAGTCGCAGGCGCTGGCCAACGAGGTGCTGCAGCATCGGTGGAAGAACCCCGCCGGGTTTGCGGGCTACGGACAGGCCGCGCTGGCGGCGCTGTTCGTGCTGATTTCGGGCTATCTGGTCTTCGGGGTGATGCGCAACCGGCGCCGGCTCTCCGACGGAAAGAATTAGGGCGACGCTGAACAAGCTCTGGTGATGGCGTGCGCGTCGCCTTAACCCGTGAACCGCTGCGCCCAAGGTCGCAATTTCGTGGCCTGTCGGCGGGAACTTTCCGGCCTTAGCACTCTCTACCCGTGAGTGCTAATATCGGCACGAAGAGGAGGATTCCATCCATGCCCCATACCCAGTCAGCCGCACTTGCCCTGCGCCCGGCCCAGGTCGATGGCGCGTTTCCGCTCGCCTTGCCCAGTCTGGGCAATCTGGATGCCTATATCAGTGCCGTCAACCGTCTGCCCATGCTCAGCGCGGAGGAAGAAGCGCGTCTGGCGCGGACTTGGCGCGAGCAGGGTGACAAGGACGCGGCGGGCAAGCTGGTGCTGTCGCACCTGCGGTTGGTGGTGTCCACGGCGCGGCAATATCTGGGCTACGGACTGCCGCATGCCGACCTCATTCAAGAGGGCAATATCGGCCTGATGAAGGCGGTCAAGCGTTTCGATCCTGAACACGGCGTGCGGCTGGTGAGCTACGCGCTGCACTGGATCAAGGCCGAGATTCACGAGTACATCCTGCGCAACTGGCGGCTGGTGAAGGTGGCCACGACCAAGGCGCAGCGCAAGCTGTTTTTCAATCTGCGCTCGATGAAAACGGCCAACGCCGGCATGAATGAGGCACAGATCGACGAAATGGCGCAGGCGCTGTCGGTCAAGCGCGAAGATGTGATCGAGATGGAAAGCCGCATGGGCGGCGCCGACATCGCGCTCGATCCCACGGTGGAAGATGGCGAAGAGAACTACGCGCCCATTGCCTACCTGGCCGATACCACCCAAGAGCCGGTGGCCGTGCTCGAAGCGCGCAGCCACGACCGGCTGCAGATCGAAGGGCTGGAAAGTGCGCTCGAACAGCTCGACGCGCGCAGCCGCGCCATCGTCGAGCAGCGCTGGCTGCAGGTGGCCGACGACGGCAGCGGCGGCAAGACCCTGCACGAACTGGCGGCCGAATACGGCGTGTCGGCCGAGCGCATCCGCCAGATCGAGGTTGCGGCCATGAAAAAAATGCGCAAATCGCTGGCCGCGTTCGCCTGATCGCTCAGCCCACACGCTCGATGGGTCGAGACCACTCGGGACGGCGCGAGGTCTCGACCAGGTTCAGGCTTTAGCCGCCGTGCATGCACTGATCGACGAAGGCCTTTTCCTTCTCGCCAGACAGGCCCTGAGCCTTGGCTTCCTTTTCGCACATGGCCTTGGACGGCGCAGGCTGGGCCGCCTGCTCGGCAGCGTAGGCGCTGGCCATGCCGGCAGAGGCCACGAGCAGGGCGGCAGCCAGGGCTTGAGCGATCTTGCGGGAGGAAAGGGTGGCAGTTGAATGCATATCTAACTCCTTGTTTCAGTGACTCGGGCTTGGTGCCCGCAGGCCTCTTACAGCAATCGATGTGCCAGGGTGTAAAAAGTCATTCAAATCAATAGATTGACTTCTCCACGAATGACATCCGGGTGCGAATGCGGCTCGATGCGAGATCTGGCGTCTCAAGACTGTCTGCCCAGGGCGACAGTTGCGCGTGGTCTTGCCAGACCCCTTGATTTTTCAGTGTTTTTTTGTCTCTGATCGCCGACATCGGTCAGCCTGGCGCTGTGCCTCGGGCTCATCGGAGACAGCAGTCCTGTCGCTCCGCGGCGACAGGACCAGCCTCAGGCCCGCCAGCGGCGCACGGCGCTCCGCAACGCGACCCACTGCGTTTTGCGCTGCACGGCATCGCGGGGCGGGGCGTAGCGCCAGAGTTCGAGCTGGAGCAGCAGGGTGACGGCCGATTGCAGGGCTTGCAGCGGCAAGCGGTCCCCGCCCGGGCCTTCACGTTTGAGCCGGGCGGCCAGGGCGCGGGGCGGCGTGGAGGGTTCGCTGTCGACGCCTGACTGTTCCAGCTTGGCGCGCAGCAGGGCGTAGGTCTGGCTCCACGGATCTTGCCTGCGGCGTTCAAGCGCCAGAATGGCCCCGCCCGCGGCCGTGGCCACGAGCAAGGCGGCAATGGCCAGGGCGGCCAGAGTGGCCATGTCGGGCTGCTGCAGGCCGAGTTTGCGCAGTAGATCCTCCTGGCGGTTGCTGCCATAGTGCAGCACCCATTGGTTCCAGGCATTGTTGAGAGCGTCCCAGCGGTTGCGCAGTTGCAGCAGCAGCGCGGCGTCGCGCGGGCCCAGCGCCGCCATGCCCAGCAGGGGCTCGCGCGAGGCGAGGGTGGCGCCGCTGCGGTCGATGCGCGCGGGGTCGACCGCGGCGGTGGGGTCGGCGCGCACCCAGCCGCGTTCGGGCAGCCAGAATTCGGCCCAGGCGTGGGCGTCGCTCTGGCGCACCACCCAGGTGTCGTCCACCGGGTTGAAGCGCCCGCCCTGGTAGCCGGTGACGATGCGTGCGGGAATGCCGGCGGCGCGCATCACCACCACGAAGGCCTGCGCATAGTGCTCGCAAAAGCCGGCGCGGCGGTCGAAGAGAAATTCGTCCACGCCGTCGCGCAGGCCGTAGGTTCCGGGGTTGAGGGTGTAGCGGAAGGGCTGGCTGCGAAACCGGCTCAGCAGCGCCTGCGCGACGAACTCGCCGCCCCGCCCGGCTGCCTTGGCCTGTGCGGCCAGTTGCTCGCCCAGGGCCACGCTGCGCGGATCGAAACCCGCGGGCAAGGCCTCGTCGGCGCGCAGGGCGGGGGTGAACCGGGTTGGCCCGTAGCGGAACTGCGGCGACGATTCGACGGTATAGCGCGCGAGATGGTCGAGCGGCCGCCCGGTGACGAGTTGCAGATCGGGCAGCCATTGCACCTGCTGCCCTTCGATGCGGGGCGCGGCGACGGGGGCGTCAAGGGCGAAGACGAAGGGCTGCTGCGTGGGCTGCAGGGTGACGGTGTAGCGCACAGGCCGTCCGGTGAATTGCAGATCGGCTGGCGGCGCGAGCGCGGCGCGGGCGCGCTGCCCAGGCCTGGGCAGCCACACGCCGTTGTCGAACGTGCTCAGCACCGGCCCGCGCCAGTACAGCTCGCGGTCGGGCGGGCGGGGACCGTCGAACACCACGCGGAAGGCGACCGAGTCGTCGCGGGCCAGCTCGGCGATCTGGCCTGGCGACATGCTGGCCGACAGCCCGGTGATGGCCTGGGCGCCGCTTTGCGGCAAGGCCCACAGCGGCGCGCTCAGGCGCGGAAACACCATGAACAGCACGACCATCGCGGGCGCGCCCAGCGCCATCATGCGCAGCGCGCTCATCAGGATCTGGCGCAGCGGCGGCCGTCCGGCGGGCAGGTTGGCGTTGACCAGTGCCGCCAGCATGCCCCAGGTGGCCAGCACCATGACCAGGGCCGTGCCCAGCGATTGCGAGAACAGGAAATTGGCCGCGATGGTGAAAAAGCCGAGGAAGAACAGCACATGGGCATCGCGCCGCGAGCGCATTTCCAGCGTCTTCAGCCCGAGCAGGACGCACAGCAGGGCGACGCCGGCATCGCGGCCGAGCAGCGTGTGAAACTCCCAGAGCGTGATGGCGACGGCCAACAGCAGAATGAGCACGATCAGCGCACGTCCAGGCAGTGGCGCTCCGCGCCAGGCCAACGCGGCGCGCCAGGCCAGCAGACCGAGCACCAGCGCGCTCGTCCACCCGGGCAGGTGGATGAACAGCGGCAGCATCAGCAGCAGCGACACGGTCAGCAGGAACAGCGTGTCGCGCGCATCGCGGGGCAGCGCTTGCGCGCGCTGGGTCCAGCGGGCGAACCGGGAGGGTTGCGCAGCGTCGGGGCTCATGGCGCCACGCCGGTGCGGCGTTGCCGCAAGGGCCCGGGATGCAGCGCCAGCAGCCGCAGGCAGGCGGCGCGGTGCGCAGCACCGGTGGAGGGTGCGAGATGTTGCGCTCCCAGGCGCAGACCGTAGGGCGTGCCCGCGCGATCGGCGGCCAGCACCCAGGCGCACAGGCGCGACAGCCGGGCTTCGGTGTCGAGCGAGGCGGGCAGGGTGGCGAAGTCCAGCCACAGCTCGGCGCGGGCCTGCGGCTGGGCGGTGTCGCGGCTGACGAGATCGTCGCTGCGGGCGAACTTCTTCCACAGCACCTGTCGCAGCGAGTCTCCGGCGCGCCAAGGGCGCACACCCTCGGTCTCGCTGCCGCCGCGCGACACGGCGGGGCCGTTGCCGGGCGTGGGCCGGGCGGGCGGCAGCGGTGGGGCGGGGTGCTCCACGGCGGGCAGAACGAGCAACTCGCCCTGCGGCTGCCAGCGGCTCCAGGCCGTCCAGACGCCCAGCGGGTACTGGCTCTCGACGGTGAGCAGCGGCCAGGCCAGCAGGCCGCGGTGGGACGGCGTCCAGCTCAGGACCACGGCGGCTTCGGCCTCTCGGCCGCAGTCGATGTAAGTCCAGGGGTAGCGCGGTGACGGGGCCTTGGCTTGGCGCTTGGCGGGAGCTTGGGCCGTGGTCGGTGGGGCGCCTGCCGGGCGCAGCGCCAGACCCCAGCGATCGCGCGCGCCGCCTTGCAGCAGCAGGCTCAGGCGGGCGCTCTGGCCCTGGTGCAGCAGGCCTTCGGGCGTGCGTGCAGTGAGCTGCAGGCCCCGCAGATTGTTGTGCGTGACATGCATGGCCATCATCGCGCTGCCGGCGAGCAGGAAGGTGAGCAGATAGCCGAGATTGAGCTGGTAGTTGATGCTCAGCACCAGCAGCACCAGCAGCAGGACGCCGAAGAACGCGCCCGTGCGGGTGGGCAGGATGTAGACGTTGCGATGCGTCAGCCGGGTGCTGCCGCCGGCCGGATGACGCGCCAGCGCCCAGCGGTCGAAGCGCTGCGCCAGACGGCCGCGCGGGCTGGGCTGCGCCGCGGGCGAGGGCAGGGCGGAATCAACGGAGGACGACATGGCCGCGACCGGATGCAGGGAGCAACGGGCCGGGCTTACACCGCGACCTGTTCGATGAGCGCGCGCACCGCCTGCAGCGAGGCCACGCGGTTGACCGCGGGGTTGTCGGGCGTGCGCAGGCGATGCCCTGCCACGGCGGGCAGCACCTGCTGCACATCGTCGGGGATGAGGTAGTCGCGCCCCTGCAGCAAGGCCCAGGCGCGCGCCGCGCGCAGCAGGCCCAGGCCCGCGCGCGGACTCAGGCCCTCGACGAACCAACGTCCGTTGCGGGTCTGCGTGAGCAGTTCCTGCACGTAATCGAGCAGGGCATGGGCTGCATGCACGGCCTGCACCTGGCGTTGCAGTTCGGTCAGCATCGCAGGCGTGAGCACCGGCTGCAGCGCGGCGATGAGTTCGCGCCGGTCGCGCCCTTCGAGCAAGGCCCGCTCGGCGGCACGGCTGGGGTAGCCCAGCGAGATGCACAGCAGAAAACGGTCGAGCTGCGACTCGGGCAGAGCGTAGGTGCCGAGCTGGTCGAACGGGTTTTGGGTGGCGATGACGAAAAACGGCTCGGGCAGGCGGCGCGTCTGTCCGTCCACGCTGACCTGGCGTTCCTCCATGGCTTCGAGCAGGGCGCTTTGCACCTTGGGTCCGGCGCGGTTGATCTCGTCGGCTAGCAGCACCTGCGAAAACACCGGGCCCGGATGGAAGATGAACTCGCTGCGGTTGCGGTCGAACACCGAAATGCCCAGCAGATCGCCGGGCATGAGATCGGCCGTGAACTGCGCCCTGGCGTATTGCAGGCCCAGCGTGGCGGCCAGGGCGTGGGCCAGCGTGGTCTTGCCCACGCCGGGCAGATCCTCGATGAGCAGATGGCCGCCGGCCAGCAGGCAGCACACGGCAAGCTCGATCTGCGGACGTTTGCCTTTGATGATGGTGTCGAGCTGGTCAAGCAAGGGCGTCAGGGCGGGGGTTTTCACGGGCGGCGGGGCAGTGGGGATGCAGCGCACTATGCTACGAGCGCGGCGCCCGCACGCTGATTCCGGGGGCAAGCCGCAGGAGACAGACACCATGACGACCGGCTTCTACACCCATGCCGACTGCACCCTGCACGAGATGGGGGCGGATCATCCCGAGTGCCCGCAGCGCCTGGCCGCGATCGA